>CANPWS010000042.1 GCA_947584955.1 uncultured Bacilli bacterium
ATCAAATGTAACTAATTCAGAATATATGTTTAGTAGTGCAGAAAATTTAACAAATATAGGATCATTAAATATTTGGGATGTGCATCATATGAAAGATATGTCTGGAATGTTTAAGGGATGTACAAAACTATCTGGACTTGATTTAACAAATTGGAAAACAACTTCTGCACAAGAGCTTGATCACATGTTTGATACTTATAAAGGATCAAATACCGTAGGAGATTTAAGTAATTGGGATATATCGAACGTAATAAAAATAAATAATATGTTTGCATATACAAGTTTAAAAAATATAGGAAACATAAATAAATGGAATACATCAAAGGTAACAGATATGAATGAAGTATTTAGAAATACTAATTTTGATAGTTTAGATATAAGTTCTTGGGATACAACAAATGTAACAACATTCGAAAAAATGTTTAAAGAAGCAAAATTACCAAATATGACTTTTAATCTAAAAAATATAACTACACCAGTAATAACAGAAATGTTTAAGAGTGCAACAGGAAATATAACAATAAATTATATTCAAAGTCTATCATCTGTTGCTGAAGAACTAAGAAGTCAAAATCCAGCTGTAGTAACTTTAGGTAATACAATATAAAATAAAAAGAATATTCTCTTTTTTAGATGATATTCTTTTTATAATAATTAAATTTTGTTTTTATAAATTAAAAACTAAATCAATAATCTATTTGTCTAAATTTTTTGAAAAAATAGCAACGTCTATTAGTCCAGAAATTAAAACTAAAATATACACTATTCTAGTTAAAATAGTACCATCTCCGAATAAGTATTCTACTAAATTAAAATTAAAAAGTCCTACTAATCCCCAATTTAAACATCCAATAATACTTACAGCTAAAGATGCTTTTAATAATGTATTCATAATTGTCCTCCTTTTTTTAATGTTCTACTGTTATAATTAACAAAAATTTAAAATTTATTCATCATAATATAAAAATTAATTAATATAATTTATCAGAAAGAACAAAATTGAGGTGAATTTATGAAAAAAATTTTACTTTCTATATTACTAATTTTTACTATTTGTTTAACTGGATGTGGAAAAAAAGGTGAAAGTTATGTGCTTGATGAACTTACTAAAAAAATAGATAAAGCCAAATCGTATTATGCCGAAGGTCAAATGGAACTTATGAATAATGAAGATATTTATACTTATGACGTAAAAGTATCTTATAAAGAAGGAGATTATTATAAAGTAGAACTTACAAATACTGCAAATAATCATGAACAAGTAATTTTAAGAAATGATGAAGGAGTTTATGTTGTTACACCAAGTTTAAATAAAAGCTTTAAATTTCAAAGTGATTGGCCATATAATAATTCACAAGCATATTTACTAACTTCATTATTAGATGATATTAATAATGATGAAAATAAAACATTTGAAGAAACTAAAGATGGATATATATATACAGTCGCAGTTAATTATCCAAATAATCAAAAATTAGTAAAACAAAAAATTTATATAGATAAAGATATAAATATAAATAAAGTTGAAGTATTAGATACAAATGATAATGTACAAATAAAAATGAATTTTGATAATATTGATCTAAAAAGTGAATTTAAAGATGACTATTTTGATCTTGATACATTAATTACAGAAAAACAAGGTAGTAATAATGTAGAAAATAATAATACTAATAATAATACAAATAATGATAATAATAGTAATACAAATAATAATAGTAATACTGATAATAGTAATACTGAAAAAACAAAAGAAACTGCAACAATTGAAGATATAATCTATCCAATGTATTTACCTACAAATACTTATTTAACTAATCAAGAAAAAGTAGATAAAGAAGATGGTCAAAGATTAATATTAACATTTGATGGTGATAGTTCATTTATGCTAATTGAAGAAACAGTTAGTATGCCAGATGAACATCAAATAATACC
Organism: uncultured Bacilli bacterium; assembly: GCA_947584955.1. Next base: position 1,936 of record CANPWS010000042.1, read on the forward strand.
AACTTATGGCGACTTGGAACTATTATCAGATACAATTGCAGTTGTTAATGACAATTCAGTAAACTGGATAAGTAATGGAATAGAATACTATGTAATAAGTGATGTAATGGCTAAAAATGAATTATTAGAAGTTGCAAGAAGTATAAGTGTAATACCTGTAAGTGCAGGTAAGTAAATAAATTTTTCAGCAAATACTTTACTAGTATTTGTTTTTTTGCTATAATTTATGTATACAAACGGAGGAAGTTATGGGAAGAGAATTAAGAAGAAAACAAGCAAAAAAAGAAGGAAGACCTTTAAAAGAAAATAATAAAAATAATAAAAGTGATAATCAATATGATGATATATATAAATTATTAAAAGTATTTGGAATTATTTTATTAGTAATATTATTAATATATCTTTTTGTAGCAATTGTTATAACAAAAGAAATAGAGATATTTAAAAAAGATAATGAAAATGTTGAAAATACAAATGATAAAGTAGAAAATCAAATATTAGCAAGAAATACTTTTTTACAAAAAGATTTAGAATATTATGTATATTTTTATGATTTTGATGATGAAGTAGGTAGTATAAATGTTTTAATAGATACTAAACTTTCTGATGAAAAAGTCTATAGAGTAAATACAAATGATGCATTTAATACAAATTATGTAGCTGAAGATGTAGGTAATCGTAATGCTCAAAAAATTGAGGATGTTAAAGTAATTAATCCAACATTAATTAAAATAAATGATGGAATAATAACATCTTATTATGAAAACTCAAATGAAATAATTGAATATTTAGAAAATTTAGAGTAAAAAGATAAATTAAAAACTAAGAATATGTTAATTATACTTAGTTTTTTTATAAATTTTTCTTTTATTTTGCATATAATTTATTAGGTGGTTATATGTCTTTAAAAATAGAAGAATTTAAATCTTTTGCAAGAGAAAATCCACAACTAATAACATATGTAAAAGACGGAAAGATGACATGGCAAAGTTTTTATGAAATATATGATATTTATGGAAAAGAAAGTGAAGTTTGGAAAGAATACTTAGAAAAAAAAGAAAATAAAGAGGAAAGTACTTCAAAAAGTAAAAAAACTGGTAGTACTTCATTTAGCGATATAGTAAATCTTGCCAAAAATATGGATGTAGATAAAGTCCAAGAAGGAATAAATTCACTCCAAAAAGCAATATCATTATTCTCAGATTTATTTATAAAATCAGATACAGATGTAGGTAAAAATAATTATACACCAAGACCAATTTATAGGAGTTTTGAAGATTAATGAGTTTAGATGTACAATTTAAAATAAATAGTAATGCTATGTATCAAAAATTTATTAGAGAAAATCCATATTGGTATAAAATTTTAAATAGAGATCCATTAGAATTTAAAAATTTCGTGTTAGATCTTAAAGATAAATATGAATTAAAAGTATCTGATCGAATAAATAAAATGTTAGATAATATTAATACAATACAAACATTTTTGGATGTTTTAAAATAGATTACTTGTTAATCTTTTTTTCTTTTGCTATAATAAAAAAGGAAGTGTATTTTATGAGAGTAATAAGTGGAATATTAAAAGGTAGAATTATAAAAGGATATGATATCGACGGAACAAGACCTACAATGGATAGAGTAAAAGAAAGTGTTTTTGCTAGTATACAAGAAAATATTAAAGATGCAGTTGTCTTAGACTTATTTTGTGGAAGTGGGAATATTGGAATTGAAGCAATAAGTAATGGTGCAGAAAAATGTTATTTTGTAGATAATAACGATAAGGCTACAAAAGTTGTTTTAGAAAATGTAAATAATTTTAAAATTAATAATAAAGTTAAAGTACTTACGATGGATTATAAAAAAAGCTTAAAATATTTTTCTTTAAATAATATAAAGTTTGATATTATTTTTGCAGATCCACCATATGATTATGATGTTATAGAAAAAATAATAAATTATGTAAATAAATATAATTTACTAAAAAAAGATGGATTATTAGTAGTAGAATATGCCAAAGGTAATTTAAAAGAAGAATATGACCTATTAAAATTATATAAAAGTAAAAAATATTCTTGGAAATATGTAAATATCTATAAAAATAATAGTTAATTAAAAAAAAGTAAACTAATAGTGTATTTACTTTATTTTTTTTTCTTTTTAGCTTATAATTATAATGGTGATACTATGAATAGAGACAGTATTATTTTAACAGTAAAAAGTATGAATGATATTGAGAAATTAAAATATAATAATAAAATAAAATATTTAAATATAGATTTAATAGATATAGATAAAGAGGCTATATTATATTTAAAAGAAAAAGGAAAAAAATATCTTTATGCGGATTCAATTAATAATAAAAATGGTTATATCTATGTAGATTATGATACCTTTATAAAAGGAGAAAAAATAATAAATGATATAATTTTAAATATACCTATTGAAGCTAGTGATATAGAAATAGCTAAATATCTTTATGTAAATTTAGGAAAAAGAATTGGTTATGATATAAATAGTGTATATGAAAAAAATGAAAATTTTAATTTTGAAGAAGTAAGTGTTGTAAATAATATTTGGAGCTCTATTGTAAATGGTAAGGGTACTAATCAGTCATATTGCAAACTTTATTTATATTTATGCTCTTTATTTAATATAAACTGTGAAATAGTAACGGTTAATACTAAAGGATATTTATGTAATAAAATTACAATTAATGGTAAGCATCTAATCGTTGATCTTACTAAAGATGCAGCCTTTATTCAAGCTAATTTTAAAACAAGATATTTTTCTAATTACAATGATGAACTAGAATTAGATAAAAATATTTCATATATTAATGATATTCCAATAGATATAAAATTAGATAAAAAATTAAAAAAAATAGATTATGATAGTGATGATGTAATGTTAGCTTTTTTAGAAAGTACCCAAGATGATATAAACATTTCAAAGATAAAGCCTATTGAACTAGGAATAATTTATGATTTATTGTTTAAAAAGTATTTACCAGATTTAGAAATAAAAATAAATAATTTATATATAAATTGTTTATCTAATATAAAAAAACATTTTATATTAATAACTTACAATAATAATCATTATAGTTATAATTATAATAAACATACTTTTATGAAAATAGAAGAGCAAAAACTACTTGATAATTTAAAGAGTGAAAAAATAGGATTATATTTAGATGAAGATGTTCCTATAAATATATAAAATAATTATTTAATAAAGGCAATAGATTAATCTAATTGATTTTCTTGTCTTTTTTTATTTAAAAGTTTATAATATAGCTAGAGGTTGTGATTTTTTATGCTAGATATAATAAAAATAGAAAAATTAAATTTTAAATATAAAGATAAAGTAATATTTAAAAATTTAAATTTATCTATTAAAAAAGGAAGTTTTGTTAGTATTATAGGTCCAAATGGAAGTGGAAAAAGTACATTAATAAAAATACTTACTGGTCTTTTACCTTATGATGGTTATATAAATATTGATGGATATAATTTAAATTCCTTTTATTTAAAAGAAATAAGAAGAAAGATGGGCGTAGTTTTTGATGATGCAGATAATCATTTTGTATCAGAGTGTGTAATTGATGATTTAGCATTTACTTTAGAAAATTTACAATATTCTCATGATGATATAACAAATGCAATTATTGAAATATCTAAAAGATTTAAACTTGAAGATATTTTATATAAACAAGCGAGAGATTTAACAAATTCCGAAAAAGAAAAAGTTGCAATAGCCTCTAGTTTAATTTTTAATCCTAAAATTCTAATATTAGATGAATCACTTCATCAGCTTTCTCCATCATTAAAAAAAGAAATATTAAAAATTTTAAAATGGTATCAAAAAATGAGAGATTTAACTATAATAATGATTACTCATGATTTAGAAGATACTTTATTATCTGATAGAATAATTATTTTAAATAATGGAGAAGTTTATCTTGACGGAAATACTGATATTGTATATAGTAATAAAGAAAAATTATCTAAATTAAAATTAAATTTACCTTTTATTGTTAAACTTTCTCATAAATTAATGGAGGAAGGAGTAATAGATAAAGTCTATACAGATAATTATTTACTTCTAAATAATTTATGGCCATAGTTTTAAATAATGTTAGTTATTTAGATAAAATTAATAATATTACATATACTTTTGAAGATAATAAAATTACTTCAATAATAGGTGCATCAGGAAGTGGGAAAACTCTTCTTAGTTATCTTATGACAGGACTTGTTTTACCTACGGATGGTGAAATAGAAATTTATGAAGATATAATAAATAAAAATACTAAAAATTTTAAAAATATTAGAAAGAATATAGGATATGTATTTCAAAATCCAGAAGAAGAATTTTTTACTACATCAGTTAAGGAAGAATTAGAATTTAGCTTAAAAAAAAATAAATATAGTAATGAAGAAATAGAAAAAATAATAAAAAATACTTTAGATGAAGTAGGACTTAATACATCATATTTAAATAGAAATCCTTTTACATTAAGTTCTGGTGAAAAAGAAAAGCTTGCTATTGCAATAGCACTTTTGCTAGATCCTAAAATACTTATATTAGATGAACCAACAATATTTTTAGATAATAAAAGTACTATGGAAATTATTTCTCTTTTAAAGAAACTAAATCAAAGAGATAATAAACTTATTATAATAATTACTAATGATATTGACTTTGTTTATAAAATATCTGATAATATTTTACTTTTAAAAAAAGGAAAAATTAATCTTGCTACTACTAAGGATAATCTTATTGAAAATACATTAAAAATAAAAAGAAGTGGCATGGAAATATCAAAAATATTAGAATTTATTCTTTTAGCAGAAAAACTAAAAAATAAAAAATTAACATTATGTAATGATATAAACAAATTAGTTAGTGAGATTAAAGAAAATGTATAATAGATATAATATAGGTAATTATTATTTAAAAAGATCTTTTATTCATGAGCTTAATCCTACTTTTAAAATAATTAGTTTAATTATCTGTATAATAGCAACTTTTACTGCAAATAATTATATAGATTTTATAGTAATTTTTGGATTAATAATATTTGAAATGTTTCTTAGTAAGATTAGTTTTAAAATTTATTTTAAAAATATTTATTCTTTAAAAATATTTATTTTGTTTATTTTTATAATTAATTTAATATTTGGTTTGTCTTTTATTTCTACAATATATATGATATTAAAAATAGTATATGTAGTTTTATTAAGTGCTATTTTAACTTTTACAACTCCACCTATGGAAATAACTTATGGATTAGAACGAGTATTTAGGATATTTAATAAATTTATATCAGTAAATAGTATAGCACTTAGTATTACTCTTGCTTTAAGATTTATTCCAGTAACTGTTATGCAAGCAGAAAGAATAATAAAAGCTTCGTCTTTAAGAGGGGTAGATTATAACGAAAATATAAAATCAAAAATTATTGCTATTTCTAATATATTTGTTCCAATGATATATTTATCTTTACAAAAAGCAGATAATCTTGCAGATATTATGGAAGTTAGGTTATATAATTATGGATTATCTAGAACTAATTATAGATTAAATAATTGGAAAATAAGAGATAGTATACTTTTAGTTATTAATATATTAATGTTATTAATAGTAGTATGGAGGTAATTAATATATGAGATATTTGATGACTTTTTCTTATGATGGTACTAATTTTAATGGATACCAAAAACAACCCAAGGTAAGGACGGTGCAACTTACTATTGAAAATGCGTTAAAACAAATAAATAATAATAAGAAAGTAGATTTACATTCTTCAGGGAGAACTGATTCTAAAGTGCATGCTATAAATCAAAAAGCACATTTTGATTTAGATATGACAATTACAATAGAAAAACTTCATAAAGCTTTAAATAGTCTTTTACCTGAGGATGTTTATATAAAAAAAATTGAACAGGTAAGTGATGATTTTCATGCAAGATATAGTGCGATTGGTAAAGAGTATGTTTATCAAATTAATATGGGTGAATATAATCCTTTGGAGAGAAATTATGTTTATCAGTATAACAAAAAATTAGATGTTTCAGAAATGGAAAGAGCAATGAAATATATTGAAGGAACACATAATTTTAAATCTTTTACTAAATTAGATGAAGAAAAAGATGATTATGTTAGAACTTTATCTTGTGCAAATATTATAAGAGATAGTAAAGATATTAATAAAATTATTTTAGTTTTTATTGGTACAGGATTTTTAAGATATATGGTTAGAAATATTGTTGGTACGATAATAGAAATAGGTGAAGGTAAAAGAAAAAGTGAAGATATTATTAATATTTTAAAAGCTCAAGATAGAACTAAAGCTGGTAAAACTGCTAATCCTGAAGGATTGTATTTAAGGAATGTATTTTATTAAAAAGATATTTAGTTTATCTTTTTTTTATTTATTTAAAAATATTAATTTATTATTGAATTTTTTTAAGGTTTATGATATTCTTATATTATAAGGTAGATAATCTATCAGAAAGGGTGTAAATATAAAATATGAAATTTGTTAAAAAGAAAATTGTTTTTATATCATTAATAGCAGTCTTTATTGTTCTTTGTGTATCTAGTTTACCAGAAAATGGTGCTAAGGCAGCAGGTGCAACTTGTGAACCAGGACATCATTATATTAATGATTATTTATTTTTGGATG
>CANPWS010000043.1 GCA_947584955.1 uncultured Bacilli bacterium
TTACCTGCATTAAATATTACTAGTCCAGAATTATACATATATTTATTAATGGTAATTATTTGCTATATTGCTACAAATAGTTTAAATTTAATAAATATATCTAATATAGTAACAAGAGCAAAAAATCCCACTAAAAAGATAATATATACATATGGTATATTTCTTGGAATAATTTGTATTATAGCACTAGTAAATATAATTTTAAGTCCATTATTTAATTCAAAATCTTGGTCAAATCGAATAACTGTTTTAGAAGATGCAAACTTTAATGAAGATATTGAAGAAGTTGATTTTAGTAAAGTACCACTTATAGATAAAGAATCATCTAGAAAATTAGGTGATCGAGTAATGGGACAGATGAGTGAATTAGTAAGTCAATTTTATGTATCAAATTTGTATACACAAATTAATTATAACAGTGAAATATTAAGAGTAACACCACTAGAATATAACGGTTTAATTAAATGGTTTAATAACAAAAAAGAAGGAACAAAAGGATATATAAAAGTAAATTCAGTAAATGGTGAAACAGAACTTGTAAAACTTGATAAAGGTATGAAGTATATGCCTAGTGCTTATTTCTTTAAAAATTTAAAAAGATATTTAAGAATAAAATATCCTACAACAATATTTGGATATGAAAGTTTTGAAATAGATAATGATGGTAATCCATATTGGGTAATACCAACATTAAAATATACAGGAATTGGAATAAAAGAAGAATTAACACGAGTTATTTTATTAGAGCCAATAACAGGAAAAAGTAAAAAATATAAATCAAAAGATGTTCCAACATGGGTAGATCAAGTATATTCTGCAGATTTAGTAATTGAGCAAATAGATGATTATGGATTATATAAAAATGGTTTTTTAAATTCAATTTTTTCACAAAATGGAGTAGTACAAACCACTGAAGGATACAATTATTTAGTAAAAGATGACGATGTATACTTATATACAGGAATAACATCAGTATCATCAGATGAATCTAATATAGGTTTTGTACTTACTAATCTTAGAACAAAGGAAACAAAATTTTATAAAGTACCAGGAGCAGAAGAATATTCAGCAATGGCATCAGCAGAAGGACAAGTACAACAAATGAAATATAAATCATCTTTTCCGTTATTAATAAATTTAAATAATAGACCAACATATTTATTAAGTTTAAAAGATAATGCAGGACTCGTGAAAATGTATGCTTTTGTAGATGTAACTGATTATCAAAAAGTAGTAGTAAGTGATAGCACTTTAGGAATTGAAGTTGCTGCATCCAATTATTTAAATAATGCCAATATTAATCTAAATAGTGATACAAGTATAAAAAAAAATATAACGATAAAATCAATAACTAATGCTACAATTGATGGTAATACTTATTACTATATAACAGATACAGAAGGAAAAAAATACCGTGCAATAATAAAAATAAATCCTAATGTATTACCATTTTTATCAGTAGGGACAACTATAGAAATAAATTATCTAAAAGAAAGTGAAATTATAGATATATTAGAAATTAAATAATAAAAATCATGCCCCGTTTTTATAAAGCGGGGTTTACTTTAATAAAAATAGAAAGTAAAATTTATAATTTTTTTTGTCAAATATATTTTAAAATAACATTAATTTTGTTATACTAATATAGAAATGAGGTAATAAATAATGTGCGGAATAACAGGATTTGTAGACAAAAAAATTAAAAATAAAGATAAAGTAATAAAAGATATGGCTGATTTAATTGCACATCGTGGTCCAGATTCGGAAGGATATTATGTAGATTCTGAAATAGCAATGGGATTTAGAAGATTATCAATAATCGATTTATCAACAGGAAATCAACCAATATATAATGAAGAAAAAGATAAAGTAATTACCTTTAATGGAGAGATATATAATTATAAATATTTAAAAGAAGACTTAGAAGCTAAAGGACATATATTTACTACAAATACTGATACTGAAGTAATACTACATGGTTATGAAGAATATGGTGAAGATGTATTACACATGTTAAGAGGAATGTTTGCCTTTGTAATATATGATATAAATAAAAAAGAATTATTTGGAGCAAGAGATTTTTATGGAATTAAACCATTTTATTATTATCATAAAGGAAATACATTTATGTATTCATCAGAAATAAAGTCATTTTTAGGTAATCCAAATTTTGAAAAAGAATTAAATCAAAGTAAACTAGAAGAATACTTAACATTTCAATATAGTGCAGGATATGATTCGTTTTTCAAAAATGTATATAAGCTAGAACCAGGTTCATTTTTTAAATATAAAAATGGTAAAATGACTATTTCCAAGTATTATGAATTAGAATTTAGTAGTGATAAGAGTAAAACATTAGAAGAATATGTAAAAGGAATAAAAGAATTAATAGATGATTCTGTAAAAGTACATAAAATAAGTGATGTAGAAGTAGGCTCATTTTTATCAAGTGGTGTAGATTCATCACTTATAGCTACACTTGCTGATGTCGATAAAACATTTACAGTAGGTTATGATAATAAAAAATATAGTGAAATAGATTATGCTAAAGAATTATCTGAAAAGATTAAAGTAGAAAATATAAATAAAAAGATAAGTAAACAAGAATATTTTAATAAATTTCCGATGATTCAGTATTATATGGATGAACCATTAGCTGATCCTTCAGCAATAGCTCTTTATTTTGTTGCAAATCTTGCCAGTAAACATGTAAAAGTAGCACTTTCAGGAGAAGGAGCGGATGAAATATTTGGAGGTTATAATATTTATCATGAACCATATTCAGTAAGTTGGTATTATAAAATACCTTATATAATAAGAAGATTTATAGGTATATTAGCAACACCATTTAAAGATAAAAGAGGTTTTAATTTTTTAGTAAGAAGAAGTAAAAAATTAGAAGATAGATATGTTGGAAATGCTTTTATCTTTGATACAAATGAAATAAAAAAAATACTGGCATATCAAAAAAGTGATAAAACATTTAAAGATTTAACTAAACCATATTATGATAAAATAAAGAAATATGATCCAGTACAAAAAATGCAATATATAGATGTTAATTTTTGGTTAGTCGGAGATATTTTACTTAAAGCAGATAAAATGTCAATGGCAAATTCATTAGAAGTAAGAGTACCATTTTTAGATAGAATAGTAATAGATTATGCAAAGGATATGCCTACAAAATATAAAATAAAAGATGGACAAACTAAATATGCATTTAGACAAGTAGCTAGTGAAGTACTTGAAAAGAAATGGTCAGAAAAGAAAAAATTAGGTTTTCCAGTACCGATTAGAGAATGGATAAAGGAAAAAGATATATATAATAAAATTAAAGATACATTTAAAGAAGGAAATCAATTTTTTAAAACAGAAGAAATAATAAAATTATTAGATGAACATGTTGAGGGAAAAAAAGATAATTCACGAAAAATATGGACAATATATTCATTTTTAATCTGGTATAAAGAGTATTTCATTGAAAGATAATATAAACTATTGCATACTTATATAAGATTATGTATAATAAAATAGAAGATAAAAAAAGAAAGGTGAACAAAGTGGAAGAATATAAAATAGCAATTCGTGATGAAGAAGATTTAATAGAATTAGCACAGAACATTGAATCAGAAAAATTTGAAAACATGGTAATATGTTTAGATGGAGAATTAGGAAGTGGAAAAACAGTTTTTGCAAAAGCATTTGCTCATTCCATGGGAATAGCAGAAATATCTTCTCCAACATTTAGTATAATTAAAGAATACGTAGGAGAATTACCTTTATATCATATGGATGTATATAGAGTAGAAGGAAATGTTGATAATTTAGGATTAAGTGAATACTTTGAAAAAAACGGTGTAACAATAATTGAATGGGCAGAATTAATAAAAGATTATTTACCAAAAGAAAGGCTTGAAATAAAAATAAAAGTAACTGGAGAAAATACAAGATTAGTAATACTAAAACCATATGGTGAAAAATATGTAAGTATATGTGAGGCAGTAATATGATATCTTTATTTATAGATACATCTTTATCTGATGTATCTATTGCTTTATTAAAAAATGAAAAAATATTAGCTCAAAAAATAGAAAAAATACCAAATGAACATTCAAAATATACAGTTAGCTATATAGATGAAATATTAAAAAAGTCGAAAACAAGTCCAAAAGAAGTAGAAAAAATATATGCAATAAATGGTCCAGGATCATTTACAGGAATTAGAATAGGACTTACAATTAGTAAAGTATATGCTTATATTTTAAATATAAAAGTAACATTAATATCTACATTAAAAGCTTTAGCATTATCAGTAACATTAGATAAAGAAGATTATATTTTATCATTAATTGATGCTAAAAATGATAATTTTTATGTAGGACTTTATGATAAATCATATAAAGAAATAGAAAAAGAACACTTTACTAATATTGAAGAAGTAAAAAAAATAATAGAAAAATATAAAAATATGAAAATTATATCATCATCACAAATAAAGTCATTAAAAATAGATGAAGTAATAGAAACATTAGATATAGAAAAAATAGTTACATATTACAAAGATAAAGAAGCAGTAAACGCACATATGGTAATGCCAAGTTATCTAAAAGCACCAGGAGTAACGATAAAAAATGTTTAGAACACTTGATCATATTGAAGATAGTCCATTTGCAAAATATGTTGAATATATAGAAAATGGCAATGTTATAGCTAAGATGAAATATTCAATTATATATGAAAGAATGGAATTAGATGATCTTTTTGTAAAAGAAGAATATCGAAATAGAGGAATAGGACGAAAAATGTTAACTTATTTAGTAAGTGTTGCTATAAATGAAAGGGTAATAAATATTACTCTTGAAGTTAGAAAATCTAATGAAATAGCTAGAAATTTATATAAAAAATTTGGCTTTCGTGAAGTAGCATTAAGAAGATTTTATTATGGCGATGAAGATGGAATATTGATGGAAAAACAGGTGATGTAGATGAAAGATATATATGCATTAGCAATTGAATCATCATGTGATGAAACAAGTATGAGTATTATAAAAAATGGTTCTATAGAAATAAAAACAGTAGTAAATACTCAAATAGATATTCATAAAAAGTTTGGTGGAGTAGTACCAGAAATTGCTAGTAGAAGTCACATAGAAAATATAACAATAGTATTAGAAGAATTATTTGATGGTCTTGATTTAACTTTAGATGATATAGATATCATTGGAGTAACATATGGACCAGGATTAATTGGAAGTTTATTAATAGGGTTAATGGCTGCTAAAACTATCTCTTTAGTAACTAATCTTCCACTTATACCAGTTCATCATATTGCAGGACATATTTATGCAAATAATTTAGAAAAAAGGTTAACATTTCCACTTATTAGTTTAGTAGTAAGTGGAGGACATACTGATTTAATTTATATGAAAGAAGATTATTCTTTTGAACATATTGGTGGAACACTAGATGATGCAGTAGGAGAAGCATATGATAAAGTAGCTAAAATTTTAGGATTATCATATCCTGGTGGACCTATAATAGATGAATTGTCCAAAAAAGGTGAAGATACTTATAATTTACCATATCCACTTGATGATAATAGTTATAATTTTAGTTTTTCAGGAATAAAAAGTGCCGTTATTAATCTTGTACACAATGAAAAGCAAAGAGGAAATAATATAAGAAAAGAAGATATGTGTAAGAGTTTTCAAGATAGAGTAGTAACAATATTAGTAAAAAAAACAATGAGAGCTATGCAAGAATATGGAGTAACAAATTTAGTACTTGCTGGAGGAGTCGCAGCAAATAGTTATTTACGTGAATGTTTAAAAATAGAATGTGAAAAAAGAAATTATAACTTTTCATATCCTAAAATGAAATATTGCACAGATAATGCAGCAATGATAGGTGCGGCAGCTTATTATGCATATAAAAAAAATGTCATTGCTGATTTAAATTTAAATGCTAAAGCAGTAGATAGTTTATATCAATATAAATAGTAAAAAATTGCAGTAATAAAAAAAGTTAGAAAAATTAATTTCTAACAAAATATTTTGATATAATCTAACCTGACAAAAGAAATTTTAACCATATAATTATTTTATACAAAATTATAATAAATATCTATAGAAAAAATAACTATACAACTATAGTTTATTTTTTTATTTTATCTATAATACCATATTCTAAAGCTTCAGAACTATCAAGAAAATGATCTCGTTCGGTATCGTTTTCGATTTGTTTAATACTTTTTCCAGTATTTTTAGCTAAAATAGCATTTAAATTTTTTTTAAGTTTTAAAATTCTTTCCGCAGCAATCTTAATTTCCGTTGCTTGACCTTGGGCTCCACCTAAAGGCTGATGAATCATAACTTCTGAATTAGGAAGAGCAAATCTTTTTCCTTTTGTACCGGAAGAAAGTAAAAATGCAGCCATCGATGCAGCCATACCAATACAAATAGTAACAACATCACTTTTTATATAGTTCATAGTGTCATATATAGCCATACCAGATGTTATACTACCACCAGGAGAATTAATATAAAGAGAAATATCATCATTATTAATACTATCTAAATATAAAAGCTGAGCAACAATACTATTAGATAAATTATCATCAATTTCACCATTTAAAATAATTATTCGGTCTTTTAAAAGCCTAGAATAAATATCATAGCTTCTTTCACCAGCACTTGTTTTTTCAATAACTACTGGAACTAAGTTCATTATAATCACCTACAATTATAATAGTTAAAATTATAAAAAAATATACATAAAAAAAATAGACAAAACTTTACATAAATAAAAATACTTGATATAATTAATTTAGAATAAAAGGAGGATATTTATGAGTAATATTGTAATAACTTTTGATAATAATATGAAAAAAGAATATAAAAGAGGTATAACTTTAAGAGAAGTAATGAAAGATATAGGTAATCCTGATATAATATGTGCAATGTACCAAGGAAGAATAATAAATTATGATGATCAAATTGATAAAAGTGGGAAAGTATTTTTATATGATATAAATACTAAACAAGGAAATAAAATATATGAAAAAGGTCTACTTTTGTTATTTGAAGTAGTAGTAAAAAATATTTTAGGAAAAGATACAGAAGTAATTGTAAGACATTCAATTGATAAAGGGGTATATTGTCAAGTTGAAAAAAATATAACTGAAAAAGATCTTGAAAATATAAAAAATCTTATGAAAGAAAAAGTAAAACAAGGTATATTATTTGAAAAAATAGAAACGACTAGAGCAGAAGCAATAAGATATTTTAAAAATGCTAAACGATTTGATAAAGTAAAAACTCTTACGTATGATACTGCTAGCTATGTAAAACTTTATAAATTTGAAGATTTTTATGAATATATACTTGGAGATTTACCTTATGATAGTAGTATTCTTAAATATTTTGATTTATCATTAATTGAAGGAAAAGGAGTAGTTGTAAGATTTCCATCAATATATGATAATAAAAAGATAATAAAGTATACACATCATGAAAAATATTTTAATTCCTTAGAAAACTTTGCAAATTGGGGAAATATTATAAAAATAAATAATATTGGTGAATTAAATGAAGCAATTATCAGTAATGCTGGTGAAATAGTTACATTATCAGAAATGATACAAGATTATAAATTGTTATCAATAGCAGAAGATATAGTCTTAAATAGAGATAAAAAGAAAATAGTACTTTTATCAGGACCATCATCATCAGGAAAAACAACAACAGCCAAAAAATTATCTCTTTATTTAAAAACTCTTGGATTAAATCCTGTACCACTTTCAATTGATGATTATTTTGTAGATAGAGAAGATACACCAATAGATGAAAATGGTAATTATGATTTTGAATGCTTACAGGCTGTAGATTTACAACTTTTTGATCAACAAGTATCAAAATTATTAAAGGGTGGTGAAGTAATTACACCAACATTTGATTTTATTGAAGGAAAGAAAAATTATAATAGAAAAATAAAATTAAATAAAGATGATATATTAGTAATTGAAGGATTACATGCATTAAATAATAAACTTTTAGATAGTATACCAAATGAAAAGAAACTAAAAATATATGTAAGTCCACTTACTTATTTAAACTTAGATAACGATAATAGAATTAGTATGACAGATATAAGATTATTAAGAAGAATAATTAGAGATAATAGAACTAGAGGATATAAACCAAGTGCAACATTAAAAGCTTGGGCTAGTGTAAGAAAAGGAGAAGAAAAATGGGTATTTCCTTATCAAGATAATGCAGATATATTATTTAACTCTTCACTTTCTTATGAACTTGGAGCACTTAAAACTTATGCAGAACCTTTACTATTTTCAGTAGAAGAAGATGATCCAGAATACCAGACAGCAATAAGATTATTAGAATTATTAAAATTTGTTTTACCAGTACCATCAGATGATATACCAAAATTATCAATATTAAGAGAATTTATTGGAGGAGGATATTTCGAATAATATCTTTCTTTTCGTTACTATTCACAGCCGATAGAAATAACAATTCTGTTTTTTAACTTCTATTATAAAACAAATTAATAAAAAAGTAAG
>CANPWS010000044.1 GCA_947584955.1 uncultured Bacilli bacterium
TATGCTTACTTTGTACAGGAAGTCAAGGAGAACCTTTAGCAGCACTTTCTAGAATTGCAAATGATAGTCATAGACAAATTAAATTAATAAAAGATGATGTTGTTGTATTTTCTTCATCTCCAATTCCAGGAAATGCATCATCAATTGCTAAAACAATAAACAAACTTTATTTGAAAGGGGTTACTGTTTATACAAATGCTATGGCAGAAATTCATTCATCTGGTCATGCTAACCAAGAAGAATTAAAATTAATGTTAAGACTATTTAATCCAGAATATTTTGCACCTTATCACGGTGAATACCGAATGCTAAAAACTCACTGTGATTTAGCAATTGAATGTGGAATGCCTAAAAAAAATACTTTTATCTTAGAAAATGGTGATGTTTTATCACTTTCAAAATTAGGAATTAAAAAAGCAGGCAAAGTACCCGCTGGAGAAGTTTATGTCGATGGATCAAGAATTGGTGATGTAGGAAACGTTGTTATAAATGATAGAAAACTAATTTCTACAAATGGAATATTAGTAATTATAGCAAGTGTTGACATTAGCAACAAAAAACTTATGGCAACTCCTGTTGTTACTACTAGAGGTTATATTCTTGTTAATGAAAATGAAAAATTAATAAATACAATTCAAAAGAAAGCTGAAAATATTATAAATAAAGAATTAGAAAATAAAAGCTTTAACTTTAATGAAATAAAATCAAATTTAATAACAGAATTAATGCCTATATTAGACTCTGAAACAGGAAGAGTTCCTATTATTCTGCCTATTATAATGAATATCAATAATTATAAAGAAAATTCTAAAGCTTAATAGCAATAGAATTTTCTTTTATTTTATTAAAACTATCAAATACCCTATCTTCATATTTAACTTTATATTGAACAACTAAATATAATATTAATAATAATGATGCAAATAATCCAACTATCCAAACATATTTCCAATATTTAAATTGCATTATCTTTTTTTTCATAATATTCACCTTTATAAAATCTTTTTACAATTTTATCATATATACTTTCTAAAAATTCTATTACATATAAGTTACAATAAAATAAAATAGCAATAAATAAAATGTTAAATATATTATATTTGGTTATTAAAAATAATTCTGGTAAAAGTATTAGAGCTAGAAAAAACACTATAACACAAAATCCCATTAATATTTTTCTTGAAATATTTAAAGGTAGACATATACTATAAAGAAGTCTTAAAGTAATAAGTCCTGTTACAGTAACAATTACGATACGGTAATTTTCAAAATTTGTTTTAAATATACTACAAAACATTATAACAAAGAATATACTTATAAATACACAAAGACCTGATGGTAAGGCATTTCTAAACACTTTGATAATAAATCCTTTTTGTACTTTTTTATAATTTGGTTCGAGTGCAAGGAAAAATGATGGAAGCCCTACACATATACCACTTATTAAAGAAAGCTGTACTGGATAAAAAGGGTATTCATGTGAAATAATTATTGATAATATCGATAATATAAATGAATATGTTGTTTTAATTAAATACATACTAGCAACTCTTTCTATATTATTAACAACTCTTCTTCCTTCGTTAACTATTTCTGGTAAAACACCAAAATCTGAATTTGTTAACACAACTTCTGAAACACTTCTTGCAGCACTTATTCCACTTGCTAGTGCTATTCCACAATCTGCCTCCTTTAAGGCTAAAATATCATTAACTCCATCGCCAATCATTCCAACAGTATTTTTTTCTTTTAATGCTCTTATTACCATTTGTTTTTGATAAGGAGTTACTCTTCCATAAATTGTATATTTATCAACTATTTCTAATATTTTATTATAATTTGTAGGAATTTTATTTCCACTTATATATTTATCATAATCTTTAAAATCTAACTGCTTTAAAATATTAGATACTGTAAGTGGATCATCACCTGAAATTACTTTTATTTTTACTTCTTGTTTTTTAAAGTATTCTAATGTTTCTTTAGCATTTTTTCTAATATTATCTTTTATAGTAATAAAAGCAATAATTGTATTTTTATCATTTTTTTTATCATGTCTAACTAAAGATATTATTCTAAATCCTGATTCAATATATTTTTGTAAATAATTATTATAATTACTTATATCTTCTCCTGTTATATATTCAAGTGCACCTAAACAAAATTCTTCATCTTCTAAAATTATTTTACTATGCTTCCTTGATGATGAAAATGGTATTCTTTCTAAAATATTCATAGTATTACATTTTTTAAAATGTTTTTTTAAAGCAATATCCGTTGAATTATTACTAGAATCAATTAGCATATTACCAACAATTTCATTTACATCGTATTTATCATTTAATTTTATGACATCAACTACTTTCATTGTACCATCAGTAATAGTACCAGTTTTATCAAGACATAGTACATCAACACATGAAAGCATTTCTATTCCTGATAGTTTTTGTATAATTACTTGTTTTTTACTCATTTTTATTACTCCAACAGTTAAAGCAACACTAGTTAAAAGAACTAATCCTTCAGGAATCATTCCTATAATTCCAGCTACTGTAGACAATATGGCCTCGCTATATGTTTGACCTGAATAAAAATATTGGGTAATAAAAAGTAAAATACCTGTAGGTACTATTAAAATAGTTACTATCTTTAAAATTTTATTTATTGTATTTTTTAAATACGAAGAATTATCTTTAATAGTACTAGCTTCTTTTATTAAGTTGCTAGCATAATTATCATTTCCCACAGAAACTACTTTAGCATAACATGATCCTGTAATAATTACACTTCCAGATATAAGTTTATCACCTTTATTTTTTACTACAGCATCACTTTCTCCAGTTATTACGGATTCATCTACTTCACACAATTCACAATCCAATATTAATGCATCTGTTACTACATCATCACCTGATTTTAGTACTAAAATATCATCCAAAACTATTTCATTTTTATCTATTTCTACTATTTTTCCATCTCGTTTTACTTTTACTTTATTTTGAGAAAATATTGTTAATTTATCAAGAATTTTTTTTGCTTTTATTTCTTGAAAAATAGCTATTAATGTATTAAAGACTATTGAAAATATAAATAATGAATTTTGAACAGAACCTGTTGTTAAAACTAAAATAAGTAATATAACATTTAAAATATTAAAAAGTGTAATAGTATTAGAAAGTATTATTTTTTTATTGCTTCTTGTATATTTTACTTCTTCATTAATTAATCCATTATTTTTTCTATAATTTACTTGATCTTGATTTAATCCATTCATATATACGTACCCTTTCAAAAAAGGACAGTAATGTCCTTATACTCTATAAAAATATCCCCAACCATATGGAAAATTAAATATATTCCTAGGATTAGTTGAATAAGAATTAAACCCACTAGCATGGTGTCCATAAGCAATACCAAAATGTAAATGTGCTCCTGTTGTACAAGAATCGTATCCACCATTTAATGTTGAAGTGCTTCCTCCACCTACTCTAGCTATTACTGTATTGGAAGTTACTTGCTGTCCTACTGAAACATTTACGCTTAATAAATGCATATAAACAGTTGTATAAGGTGATCCATTTATCATATGATATATATAAACAGCATTACCACCACAACCATATCTTGCTATATTAGCTACTGTTCCATTTGCTGCAGCATATACATTAGTACCTTCTGGATTACATCCTAAATCTATTCCATGGTGATCTCCACCACCACTCCAGTCAGTTCTATTATTAAATCCTGTATATTCACTTGTAACGCATCCAGAAGATAGAGGATAACGCCATCCTGTTGCTGATGCAATACTTATACATTCATCAATATCTTGATTAAGACTGCATCCAAGTTTTTCATAACGTGATATTTCATTTTTTAAATCGACAATTTCCTCTTGAATAGTTGCTCCTTCTTCAGTTGATTTATTTAAATTTGCTCTAAGTGTATTTAACTTAGAATTAAATTCTGTTCTTTGATTTTCAAGTTTTGTTTGTTTGTCTGCTAAGTCAATTTTCTTTTGCTCTAAATCTTTAATTAATGTTTCAAGTTCATTTATAAGATTATTATTATATTCACTCATTTGACTAACAATTGCATATCTATAAATAAAATCTGTATAATCTTCGGCATCAAATAAGTATTCCAAATACATATTATCACCTGTTGATAATTGTAAGAATTTTAAAAATTCATTACTTTCTTCTTTTTTAGCTTCAATATCTTTTTCACTTTCTTTTATACTTTCTTCTGCGGAAGTTATTTCTTTTTTAGTATTTTCTATATTATTATTAATTGCAGTTATTTCATTATTTAACTTATCCATCTCATTTTGAGTAAGTTTTTTTGTACTTTGTGCATCATTATATTTTCTTTCTAAATCTGCAAGTTGATTTTTTAAATCTTGTATTGTTTTAGCACTAACTTTATTAACTGGAACAAATATCATAGCAATAAGTATAATGACTAAAACTTTTTTTAATTTATCCATTATCCCCATCCTCCTTATAAATTATATTATATATTATTATCTTTTTTTAGTCAATGAAATAGTACGTTATTTGTATTAATTTGTAGTTAACTATTAATAACTAAATTAATTAAAATAGACAAAATTATAATTTTTTATATATAACTAATAACATATAAAATAGTAAAAAAGTAGACTAAATTTTTTCTTTGTCTACTTTTAACATAATCATATAACTAAAATATTTATCTTTTTAATAATTCTTCTTTTAATATTTCATTAGCTATTGAAGGATTAACTCTACCTCTAGATTTTTTCATTGTTTGTCCAATAAAATAATCAAATACTCTTTTTCCATTTTTATAGTCTTCAACTAAATTTAAATTTTCATCTAATACTTCATTTATCATTTTTCTTATTTCTTCTTTATCTGTAATTTGACTTAATCCTAATTTTTCTATTAATTCATTAGGATCTTTATTTTCTTCCAAAGATTTAGTTAATACTTCTTTAACTTGCTTTATATTTACTTTTCCACTATTTAATTTATTAATTAATGATACTAACATTTTTGGTGTTAAATATATATCCAATATATTTTTATCTTCTTTATTTAAATATCCCATAATAAATCCAGCAAGCCAATTTGCCATTTCTTTAGCATCTCCACCTTCTTTTATTAAGGTATCATAATAATCAGAGATAGCTTTTTCTTTTATCAAAGTATTAGCATCTTTATATGATAAATTATATTCATTTAAATATTTATTTTTTCTTTCATTAGCTAATACTGGTATTTCTTTTTTAACTTCATCTATAAATTCTTTTGTTAATTTAAATTTAGGAATATTTGGTTCAATAAAATATTTGTAATCGATAGCATCTACTTTACTACGCATATAAATTGTAGTACCAGTAGTTTCATCCCATCTTCTTGTTTGCTGTTTCATATCATCATAAGTACCATTTTCTTTTTCCTCTATTTGTCTTGATATTTCATAATTAATTGCATCTTTTACTCCACTAAAAGAATTAACATTTTTAATTTCTACTTTTGTTCCATAATTTGAAATATCACTATCATCTTTATCATAATCCATTATTGAGACATTAACATCACATCTTATTTGTCCTTTTTTTGAATCTGCTTCACTTATATTTGCATATTGATATATTAATCGCATTGTCTCTAAAAAAGCTACTGCTTCATCTGCGGAAGTAAAATCGGGTTCAGTAACTAACTCTAATAATGGTACACCTGCTCTATTATAGTTTATTGCAGATACATTAGTGTAGTGTGTTAATGAAGCTGAATCTTCTTCAAGATGAATATTATTTATTCTTACTTCTTTTTCTTCACCATTAAATTCATATTTTAAATGTCCATATATACCAATAGGTGCAGGCTTTGTTTCTTGTGTTATTTGATAACCTTTTGGTAAATCTGGATAATAATAATTTTTTCTTTCAAAATATAAATATTCAGGCTGTGTACAATTTAAAATAATACTAGCCATTAAAGCTTTTTTAACTGCCTTAATATTAACAATTGGAAGCGTTCCTGGAAATGCCATATCTATTGCTCTTACATTTGAATTTGGCAAATCATCATAAGAATTTTTAGCCCTTGAAAATACTTTAGTATTAGTTGTACTAATTTCACAGTGCATTTCTAATCCAATACGAGCTTTATATTTATTGTTCATATGAAGCCTCCTTTGCAATTTGTCCTTTATATTCCATAGCACTTTCTAAAGCATAAGCAATATTTAAAACATTGGCATCATCATAACATTTGCCTGTAATATTTAAAGCAACAGGTAATTTATCAATAAAACCATCAGGAATAGTAATAGAAGGAAAACCACCAAAATTACCTATTTGTAAGTGTTCTTCTAATATTTGTGTACTATTATCAAGTATATTTTTTGATTCTTCTAATTTTTTAGCAGGTCCGTTAGAAACTGGAAGAATGACAGCATCATAATCATTAAATATTTTATTCCATTCATCTACTAAAAGTCTTCTTACTCTTTGAGCGTTATAAAAATATCTATCTTTATTTTCTGCTTGTAAAACATAAGAACCTATAACAAATCTTCTTTTAATAAGTGGTGAAAAACCATTTGTACGATAATCTTTTATCATTTCAATATAATTATCTTTTTTCACTCTAGGTCCAAATATAATTCCCGTTAAATTTGAAAGATTTGATGTAGCTTCTGCACAAGATATAACTACATATGTACTTGCCAAAGCATCAAGTAGTGTTTTGTTAACAGAAACCTCAGTAACACTCATTCCTAATTCTTTACATTTTTCTAAAGCTTTATTAAAGTTTTCGATATGAGCTTTTAATGTTTTTGATGGATTAGGATACATATCAATATTACATATTTCTTTAATATAGCAAAGTTTTTTGCCTTTTACATCACAATTTAAAGATTTATATAATGAAATATCTGTACTATCCCAAGTTGTCATATCGTTTTTATCTATTCCTTTCATAGTGTCTGTAACAATAGCAGCATCTTCTACGCTTCTTGTTATAACACCACAATGGTCTAAACTACTAGCAAAAGGAAATAAACCAAATCTAGATATCATACCATAAGTTGGTTTATAACCAACAACTCCACAAAAAGCCGCAGGCTTTCTAATTGAATCGCCAGTATCACTACCAGTAGCATAAGGAAAAGCACCCGCTGCAACACTGCAAGCACTACCTGCAGATGAACCACCACACATTCTGCTTCTATCCCATGGATTAGTTACAATTCCAGTATGTCCTGTTGTGCCAGTTCCACCCATACCAAATTCATCTAATACAGTTTTTCCAACCATAATTGCACCAGCATTTTCTAATTTCTTTATTGCTGTTGCAGAAAAAAATGGAACATAATCTTTAAGCGTATTTGATGAACCAGTACTTAATACTCCTTTAGTGCTATAATTATCTTTAACTCCAAAAGGAATACCAGATAATATATTTTCTGTAATATCTGAAGCTTTTGCATTATCTAAAATTGTAACAAAAGCATTATATTTTTCATTTATTTTATGACATTTTTCTAAAGATTCCTTAATCAATTGCTCACTTGTTACTTCTTTATTAATAAGTGCTTTATGTATAAAATTAAGACTTTTATTCATGTATTCCATTATCCCACCACCTTAGGTACGATTATTTCTCTATCCATTATTTCATCACTATTTTTTAATATATCATCAATATTAACTGAGTCTTGTAAAATATCTTCATCAAGTTCATATTCAAAGTCATCAAGACAAAATGACATAGGTTCCACTTCATTTATATTAGGAATTTTATTTATTAAATCAATATTAGCATCGATTATTTCAAATTCATCTAAAACCATTTGATTTTCTTCATCTGTTAATCCGATAAGCAATTTATCGGCATAATCATCTACCATTTCTTTTGTAAATTTTTTCATAAATCCTCCCACTGTTTATAATATTTTTAAATTAATAGTAAAAAAAAGCATATATTACTATCAAATATAATGAAATTATACAATAAAAGATATGGCAAGTCAAGATAAGTGAATATATTAAAATAAGAATAATGGTAACAAATTGATTATCAAATAACATAGTTATAAAATATAAACTTAATATTATAATAGATATTTAAATTCAAAAAAAACTTATAACAAAATAGTTATAAGCAAAAGTCAAAAAAAATATTGGCAACGACCTATTTTAGCAAATTTCACTATCGTCGGCGCATAAGTGCTTAACTTCTGTGTTCGGGATGGGAACAGGTGAACCACTTCGCTATTATCACCAATATATCTTTATTATTATTAATTGTTTTTAAGAAATTAGTTCCCTGAAAACAAGATAATGTGACTTCATCAAATCTTTTGTGGTTAAATCCTCAATCTATTAGTACTAGTCCGCTCAATGTATCGCTACACTTCCACTTCTAGCCTATCTACCAGTTAG
>CANPWS010000045.1 GCA_947584955.1 uncultured Bacilli bacterium
AAGAAACAAGAGTTAAATCAGCAGGCTTATAATTAACTTCTCCATTAACTATTTGAATACTTTGTGTTACTCTATATTTAGCTCTTGAACTTAAAGTTACAATAACTAAAATTATTAAAATTATTCCATTCAAACCTAATACTATTTTCATAGTATTATTCTTTTTAATTTTTTCCATTTTCATAGTGAATACTCTCCCTTATAAATCAATTATAACTTATCGGCTCTAAACTTACGTTATAATCGATAACATATCAAAACTTATCATTTATTTTGTATTATGTTTTGCTATGCTAATTATATAATACAATATCTTTGAGTAAATATCAAGATATTTTTTATTTTTTAAAAGTAAAAAAGACAGTCAAATTTTATATTTAACTATCTTTATTAGTAGTAATATTAAAAGTTATATCTTGAGTAATTTCTTTTTCATATATATCCTCTGTAAAATCATTTGTAGCATTTTTAATTTTAAAATAAATCTCTTGTCTTACTTTTGTACTATTCGGGTACCCTCTTGCAGATCCTAAATATCTAGTACACCAAAAATCTTTTGTACAATTCTCTTCACCACCATAATCTTTAAAGAGTTTTTCTACTCCTAAATTCATATCTGTAACATCTTTTACTAAAGCATTATATAACTCTTGAGCATAATAATCAACATTTATATATTTAAGATATTTAAGATTTCCTTCTGTTTCTTTAAATCTAGCTTTTTTATACTCATTCATACTTTCATAATTAGTAATTCTTTTAAGAGCTATACTATCACTTTTATAATTATTAACTTGTTTTGAACCTTTCTCAGGGTTATCAACTTCTACACTTATATTATGAGTAATAGGATTTATATTACTAGCATATTCGACAAAACCTTTATCATAACCTTTATACCCTAACATTTCATAAGAAAACCATTTTAAAGCATAAGAATCTGGTCTTCCTAAAGGATTATTTGGCTGATACCAATGAACTGTATTAATACCTTCTCCACCATAAGAATTATCTCCTCTTGATGCATATTTATATACACCAGGATAAAGCATTATTTGATTATCTATTAAATCATTAATATCATTTAATTTCATATTTTCCCATTCTTCTTTTGTTCTCTCATGATATCCACTTACTAATCTTGCTCTAAATAAATTATCTGGCAAAGTATATTTATTTTTATTTGGATAATCTACTTGAATACCAAGAACAGCTTTTTCTTCAGGTGCTAATTTTAAGAAGGCTTTTGCTTCTATATAATCTATTGTATAAATTGTTTTAAACATTTTATTATAGAAATCATATATTTTATCTTTACTATTAATTCTTTCTGGAGTTAAATTAGAAGCTACTTCTAAATCTTTTTTATAATTAACTGTTAAATTCATAACTATTCCATTATTACTAAATTCTTGCATTAAGAACGCATCAGCATAATCTTCTCCTCCAGAATCAAATCTTCTTCCATTATTTTTTAAGAATAATCTAGCGTCTATATAATGAGCTGTTTCATGACTCCAAGTCATAAATGTTGGGTGTCCATCGTCAAGAGTACCATCAACTGTTATATCAGTATCCATAAATCCTGCGACATTCCATTCAATACGATCTCCCCAGTTACCAGCATTAACTCCATATGTCGCGGGCCATAACCCTACTACTTCATCAAAATTTTTATGAAATGGTTCTGTTGTAGAATATGGTGTATTATAAACAGAAACACCAAATTCATTTTTAGTTGTTCTTTTATCTAATTGATATAAATGAATATCATTAAATAATTTTTTATCTTCTAAAATTGAATAAGCTGTATTATAATAATTTTCCATTCTATCAGTATAAGCTTTCATTTTAGCTTTAAATTTAGCTACCTCGGCAGGATCATTAGGATTTTCCATATAAACTCTTTGAGCTCCAATTGTAAACTGCGTTGGACTTGAAACTATATAGGCAGCATTTTTAGGAAGAGTTAAAATTGGTAATATAAAGTTATATGGTCTATAACTCTCACCCTTATATACCGCATCTTCTGTGCTTAAATGATCCCATAAAGTATAATCTATATCATTTTCATGGCCCTTTACAGGTATTTCTGTTAGTATTCCATCAAATTCTTCGAAAGTCCATTTATCCATATTATTATTACTAAAATGTGTTACTATATACTCTAAAAAGTTAGAAATATTTGTTAGTCCTGTATATTTACTAAATAAATTATTATAAACATTATTTGTAGTAGCTGTATTAAAATTAGCTCCAGTTAAATCACTAAAATATAAATTAATTATTCCATCTAAAGTTAAATTTTTATTGAAGCCTTTCATATTAAATAAAACAAAATCATATAATTTCATACCATCTATATCTAAATCATAAAAACGTCTAAAATAATTATAGGTATATAAAGCTTTTTCTATTCTTTGATTTTTTTTAACTTCTCTTTCAATATAATTATTAATAGCAAAATCATTAGTTGTATTTGTATATTCACTATTAGATAAATATTTTAAAACAAATTCTTTTAATTCTTTACTTGTTGTTTCATTATAAAAATCACGATATATTCTACTATCATCATTAGTAGTTAAAATATCTAAATTAGTTGTATAATCTAAGCCTTTTAAATAATTAACTAAATTATTTACTACTTGAGAATTAGAATCTATAACATAATTATTATAATTATAATCAATATTTAAATCATTTATTTTATATGTCGCAACCATATCATAAACTTTATCATAAGTTACATTATAAACTCTTTGTGCTCCATTTTTAAATACTAATTTTATTTTATTTATTTTCTTTAAGTTATCTTTAGTAAGATAAGTTACAAGATTACCATTTATATCAACTGGGGCAATATGAATAAGTTCTTCATTTATAAATAAATTATCATTTATATTTTGGGAAAATTCTATTATTTTATTACTATCATAATATGGCATTAATTTAAGTAAATTAGCATATAATAGTTCATTTGCTTCATTATACATATCACTTGATGTATCACTTAAACTAGGAACTTTTTCTATTTGTAATGTAGGTAGATTATCATATGATATATTATTTAAATTCCAAATATCATCTTTAAATTTAAGAGTATCTTTAAATAAAAGTGTTGTAATATCTTTTTCTTGAAGTTTTGTTGCATTAGTATCATTATCAGTATCAAGTCCAACATAATAATTATTTTCACTTAAACTTGCACCACCAAACATTTTATATTTCATACCACCTGTACTAAAACTAATATTATTTTTAAAAATGCTAGAACCTCCATTACATACAAAACCACAGGCAATATTAGAATCTACTCCATTAATAATATTTACTTTAGTATAATTATTTTCAAAAGTATTTACTCCATTTACATTACCAACTAAGCCACCTCTAAAATTCCAACCCCCATTAAAGGTACCTACTGCATAACTATTTTTAATTGTTACATTTCCATCTACTCGGCCAACTAAACCACCTACTCCTTGTAAACTTGTTGCCCAACCACTAATAGAGCGAATAGTAAAGTTTTTAGCTCCAACATTTTCAATAGTTGTATTACTTGCACTTCCTAAAAGGGTACCTACTGGGCCTTTTTCCCCTGCTCTATCAAAATAATCTATTAAGATATCTTTTAATATAGCATGATTACTAGATGTACTTGCAATTGCACCATTACCGAAAGCTTCATTAATTG
Organism: uncultured Bacilli bacterium; assembly: GCA_947584955.1. The sequence continues at coordinate 3,698 of CANPWS010000045.1, forward strand.
ATTTATTGTCGGCTAATAATTTTATATTTTCAAGTTTTATATTTTTAACTGTTCCCCCATTTAATTCTTTAAATAAGGGTTTATTTAAATTTTTAATAGTATAACCATTACCATCTAATACTTTACTAAATGAAGTAACATAATAATCTTGTGCTTCTACTCCACTTGCATCATAATCATGAGTTAAAGTTACATCTTTATTACTTTCAAGTTCTTTTATTAATGCTTTAAATGAATCTATTGGGTGAACTTCATTTGTTGCAATTCCATTTTCTATAGAACCAAAGGTTACTCTAATTATTTGTAATTTAGATTCTTCTTCTCTTATATATTCATATTCTAAACTTAAAATTAGTTTATTATCTTTTTCAATGACTTTATTAATTTTAGCACGAATACTTGGCATATTTTCCATAGAAATTTCAACAAAATAACTATTTAAATCACTATTTAAATCTGAAACTTTAATCGTATCTTTTAAAACATTTACTTCTTCTTCATTTTGTTTTTCAAGTTTATATAAACTAATATCGGTAATATCTTTTAGTTCAATTACTCTTTTATCTAAAGAAATTACTTCATTTAAAAGAACACTATCTATATTATAATTACTACTTCCCTTTTCCTTATCGGTATCTAAATCATAATCCGCGATAACTTTAACATAATATCTAACACTACCATTTAAATTAAATGTAATTTCTTTATTATAAGTATTTTCATAAACTTTAAGACCAGCTTCATCAGTTATAACAATAAGAGGATCTTTAACTAAAGATTTATCTAAATCTTTTAAATCAAAGTTTACTTGTATCTTATCATCTAATTCTTTAAAAGTAAAATCATTAATTGTAACTTTATCTTTTAATACTTCAAAATTAAAAGTATAAAAATCTTTTAAAGTAACTTTTTTACCATTATTTAATATAATATCGGTAATAGTAATATCTTTTTTACCAGAGCTATAATAGCCATCTAATATTATTTGATATCCTGTATCAAGTTTAGTTAAAACATACTCTTTATTATCAATAACTACCATTTTAGGACTAACATTTAACTCTTCTTTAATCCCTAAAATATCAAAATTAAGCTTAATCTTTTCATTTTTTACAAAATAACTATTACTTGCATTACTTACTGCTTTTCCATTACTAATACTGATATCTTGATATGTATCACTTTTATATAACCCATATTTAACTTCGAGTAATTTTTCATTTAAAACTTCATTTTTTTCTCCTGTTTTATCATTTAATATATCAGTATCTAAATCATAACTTCCTTGAAATATTAAATTTAAATTAGTATCTTTTAAAACATCTTCAAAAATAATTTCATTTTTACCAACATTAAATCCTTTTGTAATATTTCCAAGAGTAATAGCACCATTATAAAAATCATTATCTTTTGCAAATTCATCTAATACTACATCAAAATTAACTGTTACTGTTGCTTTTTCATAATCATCAGTAATAACTAAATTTTCTATTTTAGGTTTATCTTTTAAGACATCAACAGTTAATTCTTTTTCTTCTACTGAATATAAATCTGTACTATACATTTTATAATAACCATCGACAGTTAATTGAACACGATTTGCTTTTATATTTAAAATACCAGATTTATTAGGAATATTTAGATACACTTTAGATTTATAACCATCAATTTTTGAGGCAGGATAATTAAGACCATTAATAGTTACACTTGATACTTGAGAATAATCGGCTTTATATTTATTTCTAGCATTAGCATTAATACTAGGCCCTAAATAAAGTTCTACAGCAACTTGATAATTTTTATCTAACTTATTTGGATATAAATTATTATTACCTGTATTAGCATTACTATTATTAGTAATATACATTTTCTCAATATAAATATCATTCGTAACTAATATACTTTTTTCATCTAAAACTGTATTAGTATAAATATATTTATCGGAAAGTTTATAATCCCCTAAAACTTTTACTGTATAAAAACCATCAACACTATCTTTATAATCAAGTAAAACATTAATATTATCTAATTTTAATTCATCTTCTTCTATTACTTCACTACTTACAATTTTAGCATTAGAATCTAATAATACTACTGTTAATTTATTTACTGATGAATTAATATCTTTTAAATTAAAGGTTGCTAAAATACTTCTAATCTCACTATTATTAGTTAATTCTAAATTTTCTATAGATGGTTTTTCTTTTAAAACTGTATATGTTAGACTATTTACTTTATAATCTTCATTATTATAAAATGTTTTTAAACTATTTAAACCAACATTATCTAAAGTAACTGTATGTTTTCCAAGTGTTGTATCTACTCCATTTAACTCTACTTCATAATTAATTCCATCTCGTTTAGTTATATTAAATTCACTATGTTTATTTCCTATAGTTAAAGTAGCATTTACCACCAAAGCATTCCTATTATTAGTACTTTTAAATGATATTTTAGGTGTTTCTCCAATACTTATAGCGTCCGTTATAGAAAAATCTGTTAATGTAAAATTATAATTTCCACCTATAGTAAAATCTTGAAAAAACATTTCTTTATTATTATAAGCATTTTTATTATCATTTCTTTTACTATCTAAATCATAACTACCTATTATTTCTATTTTATATTTTTTTCCTTCTTCAGCCTCAAATAAAAGAGTATTTTTACCGACATTAATCTCTTTAATAGATATCTCTTTATTATTACTATCAAAAATGCGTGCATGTCCGCTTATAAAAGCTTCTTCTTTATCTACTAAATCAAAACTTAATGATCTATTTTCATCATCTAAATTAAACTCATTAACATAGGGTATATCTTTTAATATTTCTCTAGTTATTTTTAATTTTACATCTACTTTTTTCTTGTTATCTAATTCTACTTCTGTAATGTTAAATTCATGTATTCCAGCTTTATTTATATCTTTTAATTCTACTTCATATATATTATTATTTAAAGTTACATCATAATATTTATCATCAATTTTTATTTTAATAATTTTAGCTTCTTTAGGTGTAATTTCTGCTTTAAATTTAAGGGTAATACTTCCTTTATTTACATAGTATTCATCTAAAGAATTTTCTTCGTGTAATTTAACTTGAGAATTTTTAGTTGTATCTTCTGTAACATGACCAGCATCATTTATATCTACTTTACCATCATTATTAGTATCATAGTCTTCCTTTGACTTATCCTCTTTTTCCGGTTTGTTATTAGGATTTTTATTAGAGGTATTTCCTTTATCTTGATTATTTTTATTATTATCTGTACTTGAATATTTATCTTTATTATTAGTATTAGTATTAACTACAAAATTACTACTATTATTACTATTATTATTTGTATTATCATTAAAAGAAGTGTCATTAATACTACTATTTTCATCTTCTGTTTTTGAAACATCAATTAAATATTTAATAATTTCTTCCGCGTCTTGATAATCTTTAACACCATCTTTATTAACATCTTTTTTATGATAGTTAGATGTAGATAAAAGGACAATACCTATTATTAAAAAAGCTTCTAAAATTGTTAAAAAAATCCAAGATTTTTTAATTTTTTTATTTTTTATTAATATATATATACTTACTACAAAAGAGGCAATAGTTATAATAATAAGTGCTATAATAATTTTTTTATTTGTAGATACTTTAATAACTTCTTCATTTTCATTAGTAATTGTATTTTCTATAGTATCTTTAACTTCTTCCCCTTGATAAGCATCACGACTTACAAAAACTTTTGTTGATACCATAGGTATATTTATACTACTACTTCCATCAGATGAAGATATATTTGTTAAACCTATATTAGTAAATCCTACATTTGCATTTTCTTTAACTTTTAAACGCACACTAAAAAGAGTATTTGTAACTTTTCCTGTTTTATTTATTATTCCAAATTTTTTATTATCTTTATTATATGTAATACTTGATGTTTCATCTAAAGAAAAATCTGTATCAGTAATTTCTTTAAAGACATTATGATCATATTTTAAAGTGGCAATAAAAGCATAAGAATCCAAAGTATCATGTGTTATTGCCCTAATAGTTATTTCATCTCCTATTTGTAAATCTGTTTTATCTACTTTCAAAATTATATTTTCTTGAGCAAATACATTTATTGGTAAATAAATATTAATTAATAATAAAAATAAGAAATATTTAATTTTACTTTTCATATTAAAAACTCCCTCACATCAAATTAGTTTTAAAATTCGATTTTATTATATTATATTTTTAAGAATATAGCAACATTTTTTATCCTTAGGCCTTTTATTTTTATCTAAAATATTTTATTTTCAAATAAAATAATTCTAAAATTATACTTTCTAATTAAAAAATTTGTCATATTATGAAGTTTTATGTATAATACCGTTAAAATTTGACATATTAGAATTAGAGGTAAAATATCTCTAAAAGGAGGAAAGAATATGAAGAAGTTATTTTTATTAGTTGCATTATTGTTGTTAGTAATGACTCCTCAAGTATATGCACTTACTTATGAAAATGTAAGTGTCATAAATAATAGTGATTCTTATAAAGGTGGAAGTCCTAAAATTGAAGGAAATGGTACTAAAAATGTTACTGTTTTATATGACGCGGCAAAACTTAAAATTGTGCCTAAAGATGTAGATTTAGGAAGAACAATAGACGCGGCATGGGTTGGTGTTAAAGTTGAAGCTCCAAAAGATGTAAAAATAGATAAATTAAAGG
>CANPWS010000046.1 GCA_947584955.1 uncultured Bacilli bacterium
TATGTTCCTTATTCTTGGTTTTTCGTACTCCTTACGAATTACTATGCTAAGGTGAAATTAAAAAAAAGGAGGAAATAAAATGGCATTAACAAAAGAAATTAAAGCAAAAATTGTTAAAGAATATGCTAGAGATGAAAAAGATACTGGATCTCCAGAAGTTCAAATAGCACTTTTAACAGCAGAAATTAATGCATTAACAGAACATTTAAAAAATCATAAACAAGATAAGCACTCTAAACGTGGACTTTTAATTAAAGTTGGTAAAAGAAGAAGTTTACTTAACTATTTAATTGAAACAGATGTTAAAAGATATCGTGCAGTAGTAGCTAAACTTGGCTTAAGAAAATAAATAATATAAAAAGTAGGCACTCTTTTTGAAGTGCCTTTAATTTTGAATTAAAATTACATTTAAAAAAATAGCAAAAAATGTCATAAAAAAGTTTGGAGGTAATAATATTGAAAAAAACATTTGAATTGGATTTCAGGGGTAGAAAAATAATTGTTGAATCTGGAGAATTAGCTAAACAAGCAGATGGAGCAGTATTAGTTAAATATGGAGATACTGCTGTTCTTGGTGCAGCTGTTATGAGTAAAACTGCATCTACTGCCGATTTTTTTCCACTAACAATAAATTATTTAGAAAAATTATATTCAGTAGGTAAAATACCTGGTGGCTTTATAAAAAGAGAAGGACGACCTACAGAGCAAGCAACTTTAGCATCAAGATTAATAGATAGACCTATAAGACCTTTATTTGCTGAAGGATTTAGAAATGAAGTACAAGTAGTAGCTATGCCATTGTCAGTTGATCAAGATGCTTCAGTAGAAATGACAGCACTTTTAGCATCTAGTTTATCACTTATGATAAGTGATATACCATTTGATGGACCAGTAGCAGGTGTTGTTGTTGGTAGAATTGAAGGACAGTTTAAGATTAATCCTACTGCTAGTGAACTAGAACAATCAGATATAGTACTTACCGTTGCAGGTACTAAAGATGCAATTAACATGGTTGAATCTGGAAGTAAAGAAGTAAGTGAAGAAGATATGATTGAAGCACTTATGTTTGGACATGAAGCAGTTAAAGAATTATGTGAGTTTGAAGAAAGAATTACTAAAGAAATTGGTAAAGAAAAAATTGAAGTAGAACTAGTAAAAATTGATGAAAATTTAATTAAAGAGGTTGAAGAATTTGCAAGTTCAAAAATGCTTGAAGCTATTCAAATAAAAGATAAATTAGAAAAATATGCAAAAATTGATGAAGTAAAAGAAGAAAGCGTGTTAGAATTTTCAAAAAGATATGAAACAAGTGAAGATTTAGAAAAAATTCTTAAAGATGTAAAGACTATTACTGATAATATAGAAGCTTCAGAAGTTAGAAGATTAATTACAGAAGAGCATATTAGACCAGATGGAAGAAAAATGGACGAAATTAGAGAGCTTTCCGCAGAAGTTGATCTTCTTGCAAGGACACATGGTTCAGCATTGTTTACTCGTGGACAAACACAAGTATTATCAGTAACTACGCTTGGAGCATTAGGAGAACATCAAATTTTAGATGGACTTGGAATTGAAGATGAAAAACGTTTCATGCATCATTATAATTTTCCAGCTTTCTCAGTAGGAGAAACTGGTAGATATGGTTCACCTGGAAGAAGAGAAATAGGACATGGTGCACTTGGTGAAAGAGCATTATCACAAGTAATACCATCAGAAGATGAATTTCCATATACAATAAGAGTTGTAAGTGAAGTACTTGAAAGTAATGGATCATCTTCACAAGCTTCAATTTGTGCTGGATGTATGAGTTTGATGGCTGCTGGAGTACCTATAAAAGCTCCAGTTGCGGGTATTGCAATGGGACTTATTACTAAAGATGATAAATATACAATATTAACTGATATTCAAGGTCTTGAAGATCATATGGGAGATATGGATTTTAAAGTCGCAGGAACAAGAAAAGGTATTTGTGCACTTCAAATGGATATTAAAATTAAAGGTGTTACAAAAGAAATTCTTGAGCAAGCATTAAGACAAGCTAAAAAAGCAAGATTTGAAGTATTAGATGTTATGGAAAAAGCTATTGCTGAACCAAGAAAAGAAGTTAGTCAGTATGCACCAAAGACTGAAATAATTCATATTAATCCAGATAAAATTAAAGATGTCATTGGTAAAGGCGGAGATATGATAACTAAAATTATCTTAGAATGTAGTAATGTAACAAGTGTTAATGATAAAAATGCAGTTAAAGTTGACCTTGAAGATGATGGAAGAGTTATTATTTATCATACTGATAAAGAAATAATTAGAAAAACAAGAGAAATGATTGAAGATATTGCTAGAGAAGTAGAATTTGGTAAAGTTTATAATGTTAAAGTTGTTGATGTAACTGATTTCGGTGCATTTGTTGAGTTATGGCCTGGATGTGAAGGACTTATTCATATTTCTCAGCTTGATCTTAATAGAGTTGAAAAAACTAGTGATGTTGTAAAAGTTGGAGATGAGTTACTTGCAATTGCAACAGGATATGATAAAAAGGGAAAATTAAACTTATCAAGAAAAGAACTTTTAAAAAGACAAGAACAAAAAAATAATAATATATAAAAAAGACTATTTAAAAATTAAGTGATTAATTTTTAATAGCCTTTTTCTTTTATTTACTATTATCAAACATAAGATTTTTATAATATTTCCATGATATTACTCTAAGAGCAAGTGTGTCTATTAATTCTTCGCTAATAGTACCATCATCGATGGCTTTTTTTATTTCTTCAATACTTTTTGCATAATCAGTAGTTATTAAAATATCATTTCCTGCTTGAATTGCTTTAACTGCATTATTACTAATTGTAGATACAGCACCCATGGCAAGATCATCAGTAATAATTACACCAGTGAAATTAAGATCTTTTCTAAGAATTTCATGAACTTTAGTAGATAAAGAAGCAGGGTTGTTACTATCAACACTAGTTACAGTATTATGACTAACTAAAACAGCTTCTGCACCACTTTTTATTCCTTCTTCAAAAGGTGGTAAGTCATTATTCTTAATATCTTCATAACTTCTAGTATCACTAACGCCAGAAGAGTGTGTATCTGCATTATTACCATAACCAGGAAAATGTCTTAAAGTATATGAAACATTAGTGCCTTTGCTTGCTTCAATAACAGTTTTTGCATATTCTTTAGTCTTTTCGGTATCTTCGCCAAGTGATCGATTGTACATATAATCATCCATATTAGTTGATACATCTACAACTGGTGCTAAATTTACATTAAGTCCAAGATTACTTAATACTTTACTTTTATTTATAGTATCTTGCTTAATTTTTTCAAATCCTCCTGATAAATATAATTCTCTTGGTGAAGCAAATTTACTAGGTGCAAGTTTAGGATTACTGCTAACTCTTACTACAGTACCTCCTTCTTCATCTACAGCAGTTAAAATTGGAATTTTTGCAGTATCTTGTAACTCTTTAATCATATTTTTAACAGTATTTTCGTCTTTATTTGCAAAATCTTTAGCAAAAAATACGTATCCTCCAAGATTATATTTTTGTAAATCTTCTTTAGCATTATTATCAGGATATCTTGCTAGAATTAATTGACCAATTTTTTCATCTAGTGATAAAGTTTCTAATTTCTTATTTGCTAGATCATAGTATTTACTAAATATTCCATTGTCTTCTAAATTGTTTGTTTTATCATCATTTTTTTCATTATTGATTTTATAGGTATTATAATCAATTACTGTAATATTTTGAACATCTTTATTTTCATCTAATATTCCAGTATATTCAATTACAATTGTATCACCAATTTCTAAAATAGCTTCATCAAGAGAAATTGTATAAATAATATTGTCTTTAGTCTGTATTTGAATATTATTATTTTCTTCATCAATAGCTATAACAGTCGCAGTCATTGAATTTACCTTAACAGTTTTATCTGAACTTTCTTTATTGAAGCAAATTATTAGTAATCCAATAATAATTAATGATAAGACACCCATAAAACAAAATAGCATTTTCTTACCCATTTTTAATTCTCCTATCATTTTAATTATATAATATATTTTGGTTAATATGAACAATAAATTATATAAATTAAAATAAAATCTTAATATTATGTAAAATAAAACTAAGATTTTATCAATTATTTATTTAAATTGTCTATATAATCCAATTGCTTTTCCTAAAATAGTTACGTTTTTTAAAATTATTGGATTCATAAAGTCATTTTCAGGTTGTAATCTTATATGATTTTTTTCTTTATAAAAAGTTTTTAATGTAACTTCATCTTGATCGTTCATAGCTACTACTATTTCACCATTTTTTGCAGTATTACATCTTTCAACAATTACGATATCATTATCAAATATTCCAACATTTATCATACTATCACCAGATACACGTAATGTAAATACTTCTTTTTTTGCAGGAATTAAATAAGTTGGTAAAGCAAAATATTCGTTTGGCATTTGAATAGCTTCAATTGGTGAGCCAGCAGTTACTTTTCCTAAAAGTGGAACATTAGTTATTTCAGATTCTTCTTTTTCATATTCATTATTAACTAAAAGTTGAAGTTGATGATTACTGTTGTTACTTCTTCTTAAATATCCTTTTTCAATTAACTTTTGAATATGAACATGAATTGTTGCGGGAGAACTAACATCCAAATCTCTACATGCTTCTCTTACTGAAGGTGGGTATTTATTTTTAGCAGTAAATTTTTTTATGTAGTCTAAAACTTCTTTTTGTTTTGTCGTTAGTTTAGCTAATACTTTCATAAGATCATTCCTTTCGTTAATATATTAACATATAATATATATTTTGTCAAACTTGTGTTCGTTCCAGCAGAAAGGCACTACTTATGATGGCGTTTAACTTTAATACCTTGATATGTATCTCGTTTTTTCATTTCTTTATCAATATCATTTAAAAGACAAAATTTTTTAATAAGCCATTTTGGTTCTATTAAAGTTTCAGGATCAGGATCTGAAGTTATTCTATGAATAACAATTTTTTCATCTAAAAGTTCAAGTTCACTAATTACAATGTCAATATATTCTTCTTTAGTTAAAATATGGAATTTTTTTTCTTGATAAAATTTTTCTAAAGGTGTATCTTTAATAATATTTAACATATGTATTTTAATACCTTGAATATCAAGTTTATTTAAATATTTAACTGTTTTTAACATCATTTCTTTTGTTTCATATGGTAAGCCATTAATAATATGAACAACAACATCAATGTTTCTATCACGTAGTTTTTTTACCATATTTTCAAATTCTAATAGACTATGACCTCGGTTTATTAATTTTGAAGTTTTTTCATGAATTGTTTGAAGTCCAAGTTCTATTGTTAAATAAGTTCTTTTATTTAATTTAGCTAAATATTCTAAAGTATCATCTGTAATAGAATCACATCTTGTAGCAATTGAAAGACCAATTACACCATCTAATTTAAGTACAGTTTCATATTTTTCTTTTAAAACTTCTAATGGTGCATAAGTATTAGTTCTAGCTTGAAAATAAGCAATATATTTATTACTATGCCATTTTTTACTTATAACATCTTTTACTTTATTAAATTGTACTACAAGATCGTCATTAATATCTCCACCAAATTCTCCAGAACCACTTTTTGAGCAGTAAATACAACCACCATATCCTTTAGTACCATCAATATTTGGACAGGTAAAACCAGCATTTAAACTTACTTTAAAAACTTTTTCTTTAAATTTTTCTTTGTAATAATAATTTAAAGTATGATATCTTTTATTATCTAATGTATATTTAAACATATAATTCACCAATTGATATTTTATCATATATTTTTATAAACATTAAATAAATAATAAAAATACAGATAAAAATAAAATAAAGTGTTATAATAAAATATATTTATTTAATTAAAGGGTGATATAATGAATAATACTAATTTTATAAAAGAATTTGATAAATGTAATATTTGTCCAAGAGAGTGTAATGTAAATAGAAATAATAATGAACTAGGATTTTGTAAAGCAAATAACAAAGTAAAAATTGCTAATTATTCTCTTCATATGTGGGAAGAACCAATAATATCTTCAAAAAAGGGAAGTGGTGCTGTATTTTTTTCTAATTGTAATTTAAAGTGTATTTATTGTCAAAATTATCAAATAAGTACTCTTAATAAAGGATGTGAGATAACCATTGAAGAATTGTCAAAGATATATTTGAAATTAGAAAAAATGGGGGCGTTAAATATTAATTTAGTTACTCCAACTCATTATATTCCAGTTATCAAGAAGTCTTTAATTAAAGCTAAAAAAGATAATTTATGTATTCCAATAGTTTATAATACTTCATCGTATGAAAAAGTTTCATCATTAAAAACTCTTGATGGATTAATAGATATTTATTTACCAGATTTAAAATATATTTCAGATGATTTAGCTTTAAAATATTCTTCTTCTAAAAATTATTTTGAATATGCTTCTAAGGCTATTTCAGAAATGTATAGACAAGTAGGAAGTCCTGTTATAAAAAATGGTGTTATGAAAAAAGGTATGATTGTGAGACATTTAGTTTTACCAGGTCATATTGAAGAATCTAAAAAAGTTATTAAGTATTTATATGATATATATAAAGATAATATTTATATTAGTATTATGAATCAGTATACTCCGTTAAATGATACTAAATATTCTAATTTAAATAGAAAATTAACAAGTGAAGAATATGATGAAGTGTTAGATTATGCTTATAATATAGGGGTAAGACGTGCTTTTGTTCAAGAAGATGGAACTGTTGATGAGAGTTTTATTCCTATATTTAATGATAAAATAGAAATATAAAAATAATATTTATTTTTTCTAAAATTATTGACTAAATTGACTATATTTAGTAGAATATAGTTAAGAAGATTATAGATAAGGTGTTGATAAAGTGAACGGTGAAATGAAAGAAAATAGCACTAAAAGAGAAATAATAGATGACATTAAAAATACTAAGCAAGTAAAACTTACTAGATATAAATATACTGTCAAAGATGAAAAAGGTAAAATTTATATCGATTATTTCGATGCAGAAAACAAGATAGAAGTTGAATCATTTTTAATATCACAAGGTTATCAAGTTGTTGAAATAAAAGAAGATAAACTATCAATGCAATTTGGTATTGGTGGTGCTAGAACTAAGAAGATGAGTTATAAAGAATTGTCTTTCTTTTTAACGCAACTTTCTACTTATATAAAAGCTGGTATACCACTTACTGATGCAGTTGTTATTTTAGCAAATCAACAGAAAAATAAGAAAAATAAAAACCTTTATAAAAAAATAGTATATGAATTAAATAAAGGACTTAATTTTAGTCAAGCTCTTGAAAAACAAGGTAAAATTTTTCCTAAATTGTTAATAAATATGCTTAAGACTTCAGAACTTACTGGTAATTTAACAGAAAATCTTGATGATATGGCAGATTATTATCGAACAAGTGATGAAAATAGAAAACAAATTGTTAGTGCATTAACATATCCTAGTGTAATTATGGTAGTATCAATTGCAGTATTAACATTCATAATGTTGTTTGTAGTTCCTAAGTTTGTTGATATTTATTCACAACTTGGTTCCGATTTACCAGGAATTACACAAGCTTTAATAAATACGAGTGATTTCTTAAAAGCAAATATTATATATTTATTATTAGGATTGGTGTTAATAGTAGTAATTCTTTATCTAGCTTATAAGATGTTGTCGACATTTAGATATGGTGTACAATATGTACTTATGCATATTCCAGTAGTAAAAAAAGTAATAATATATAAAGAATTAGTAATGTTTACTAAAACATTTGCATCACTTATTAAACATGGTGTATTTATTACTGATAGTATGGAAATTTTAGGACAAATAACTAATAATGAGATATACAAAATAATAATTGATAATGCTATGAAAAATTTAAGTACTGGTAATGGTTTAGCAGTAGCATTTAAAGATAATTGGGCATTTCCATCAATTGCTTATGAAATGTTATTAACTGGTGAAAAAACAGGTAGAATGGGTCAAATGATGGATAATGTAGCTAAATATTATGAAAATGAACAAAAGAATTTAATTACCCAGCTTAAAGCATTAGTAGAACCAGCAATGATTCTTATGTTAGCAGGAATTGTTGGAGTTATTGTATTGTCAATAGTAATACCAATGTTTAGTATATATGATGAAGTAATTTAATAAAGGAGTTAAATAACATAAGCATAAATCAACTTATGCCATTAAGTGATATATCTGGAAAAACAAAAAGAATTTTAGACTGTACAAGAGATGATATTCAATATATGTTTTGGAGAGAAAATGGAGAACATAATCCGTTGATAACATTAAGTGATAAAGTATTAAAATTATATGGTAATATGGAAA
>CANPWS010000047.1 GCA_947584955.1 uncultured Bacilli bacterium
AGTAGCAATAGATCAAGCTTGCATTGATTTAGTTAAGTCATCTGATGATCCAGGTCGTGATCATTTATTAGAAAGAATTAACTCAAGACATGGTACTCATACTATTGATGCTGCATATGAATTAGGAATTGGTAATAAAGAATATGAATTAATAGAAATTTAATATTTTAAATGATAATAAAATTTAAAATTAATAAATAAAATCTTAATAATTGATATTTATCTATAGGTGAAGATTAATTAATTAGATTTTATTTTTTAATATAGTAAATATTTTAAGTAATAAATATAGTTAATAATTTTTATAAAAAATGCTTAAATATTATATGTTATTTCAGATATAATAAAAAATATTATAGAAAGGAGAAACTAATATAGTGATTAAGTAAAAATCACATAATTAGATTATACGTGATATAAAATGATAGATGTTAAAGATAAAATTGTAATTATAACTGGTGGAACAAGAGGAATAGGTTTGGAAACAGCAAAATTATTTTGTGAAAATGGTGCAAAGGTAATATTATTTGGATCTAAAAAAGAAACAGTAGATAAAGCTTTAAAAACTTTAAATGAAGAAGGATATAATGCTTTGGGATATTATCCAAATTTATGTTCTTATCAAGAGGTTGAAGAAGTAATTAATGAAATATATAATAAATATAAAAAAATTGATATTTTAATAAATAATGCAGGAATATCAGATAGTAAAAAGATAGAAGAAGTAACTTCAGAAGACTTTGCTAATATTATGAATATTAACGTAAATGCTATGTTTAATACAATAAAGGCAGTAGTACCTTTTATGAAAAGTAATACAAATGGTGTTATATTAAATACAAGTTCAATGGTTAGTATCTATGGTCAACCTTCTGGAATAGGTTATCCTACAAGTAAATTTGCAGTAAATGGTATTACTAAATCGTTAGCTAGAGAGCTTGCACCATTTAATATAAGAGTTAATGCTGTTGCTCCTGGTATTATTAAGACAGATATGATTTCTTCATTACCTGATAATATAATAGAACCACTTATAAAAAGTATACCATTAGGTAGAATTGGAAAACCTAAAGATATTGCTAATGCTTTTCTTTTTTTAGCAAGTGATATGGCTAGTTATATAACAGGTGTTATTTTACAGGTAGATGGTGCAGTAATGAATTAATATATTTAATTTATAAAAGATAATTAAATATATTTATTAGAAATTATTATGAACAATATTTAATAATTTTTATAATTGACTTTAATATATTAAAATTACTAAATTTTTAAGAATATTGTTTTTTTGACAATATTCTTTTTCTATCTCAAAATATAATGATTTTTCAAGACTATGTGAACATAAACAAAATTTTACACATATTTTGGAATACTATATTTCGTATGGTATTTTCTTTTCTAAATATATTTGTTATTATCATTATTCTAGATTTCTTATTATTTAAAAAAATTAGACTATAAAATTGTAATCTAATTTTTTAGTTAGGCCCTCTTAATCTTGAAGAACCAATATAATTATGCTGGTAATTATTAGATAATAAAAATATTATATTTTTAGCTTCTATAAGTTATTAATAATAATTATTATATTTGTATAACGTTTAATAATAATTGTTGCACTGATTAATAAATAAACATGATTGATAAAATATTTACCAAAGTATAAATTTTTAAAAAAAATTAAGAAAAAAATAAATCTATTTCCAATAATTAAAAGTGAGGAGGAAATAGATGAAAAAAAGATTAATTGTCATGCAGCAAGATAGCAAAGATTGTGGAAGTGCAGCATTATTATCAATAATAAGATTTTATGGTGGTGATATATCACTTTCAAAATTAGTTGAAATGACAGAAACTGATAAAACGGGAACAAATTTTTTGAATATTAAAAAAACAGCTCAAAAATTAGGATTAAATGCAGAAGGTTATAAAGTAGATGATATTAAATATCTTTATCAAATAGAAAAACCATATATAGCTCAAATATATGAAAAAAAATATTTTCACTTTGTAGTAGTCTATAAGTTAAAAGATAATAGACTAACAATTATGGATCCAGCCAAAGGGAAAATTATAGTAAATATAGATTCGTTTGGTAAAATATTTAGTGGAAATATTATGATTTTTGAACAATATAAAAATTTACTCGTTTTGGAGGATACAAAAATTTTAAATAAAGAAATAGCTAAAGTAATTATTGCTAACAAAAGTCTTATATATACAATATTTTTTATATCAATAATCTTTACAATTATATCATGTATAATAACTTATTATTTTCAAATCATATTAGACTATGCTATAAATACCAAAAAATCTAATCTAATAATTATAACAACTATTTTTTTAATACTATCATTATATAAAATAATTGCTAATTATTTTAGATGCAAAATACTAATTTATTTAAACCAAAAATTAGATTTATCATTATTTTTAAGTACCTTTAACAAAATTCTATTACTTCCTTATAGTTATTATAAAGTCAAGCAAACTGGCGAAATATTATCTAGAGTTAATGATATAGTATATATACGAAATGCTATATCTAAATTAATTATCACAGTATTTCTAGATTTAATAGTATGTCTTTTTAGCGGAATTATTCTTTATATTAAAAATAAAGAATTGTTCATGGTTTTATTAATCACTAATATAACATATTTAATTTTAATGACAATAATTAATAAATTTACTTTAAAGTTTATTAAAGTAAAACAAATTGATAATGCCAAAATAAATTCTTTTTTAGTAGAGACAATTAATGCTTTTGAAACAGTTAAAGGACTTAATTTAGAGACAATAATGAATGATAGATTTGAAAAAATGTATACAAAATCATTAAATCATAATTTAATCTATGAAATGATTAATAATATTCAAATATTCATAAGTGATTTTATTGATAGTAATAGTAATATTTTAATAATATTTTTAGGAAGCCTTCTTATAATTGATAAAAAATTAGAAATAAGTAGTTTGGTTACATTTAATTTTCTTGCTAATTATTTTATAAATCCAGTTAAAAATATTGCTAGTTTTGCAAAAGAATATTATTATATGAAAAATAGTTTAAAACGCGCAAATGATTTATTTGAGATAGAAACAGAAAGTAAAGAAAAGAGAAATATAGTTATTAATGGAGATATTTATGCATTTAATTTAAATTTTAAATATGGTGCAAATGAAATATTAGAAAATGCTTGCTTTTTTATAAAACATGGTGAAAAAGTATTATTACTAGGTGAATCAGGAAGTGGAAAAAGTACACTTTTAAAGTTGATTTTTAAATATTTAAATACTGCTAGAAATGAATTATATTTAGATAATTTAGATATTAACGATTATAAGTTACAAGACATTAGAGAAAATATAACTTATATTTCTCAAAATGAGCAATTGTTTAATGATACACTTAGAAATAACATAATTTTAGATAGAAATATAAGTGAAGAACAATTTTATGAAGTAGCTAGAATGACATATGTAGATGATATAATTAAAGACAATATTGGGGGATTTGATATAATGATTGAAGAGGGGGCTTTTAATATTTCAGGGGGACAAAAACAAAAAATTATGTTGGCAAGAGCATTACTTAAAAATAGTAAAATAATTTTAATGGATGAAGCAACTAGTGAAATAGATATTAAATGTGAAAGAAAAATATTAGAAAATATCTTTAATATTTTTTATGATAAGACAATAATAGTAGTATCACATAGACAAAATAATATTGACTTATTTAGTAAAATATTAAAATTAGAAAATAAAAAAGTTAATGTTATATCTTAATTTAGAAAGTATAAAATATCATGCAATTAATAGATAGCTACATTATTTTAAATAGAAAAATTAATAAGACAACACTATTATTTGTAATTATCACAATCATTTTCATTTTATCTTTAATTATAATTAGTCAATTTAAATATAAAAAATACTATTTTACGATAGGACAAGTAATAAAAGAAAATAATGAATATAGATTAGTTTTATATTTAGATCCCTATAAATTAAATGTAATAAAAAATAATCAAGAACTTTATATAGAAGATATTGCTTATAATTATAAAATAATTTCTATTGAAAATGATTATTCATTATTAAATAATTTACAAGTTAGTTTAAAAGTATATTTAAAAATTGATTTGATAGAAAAAGATAAAATTGAAAATATTACAATTAAAATTTTTAGAAGAAAACAAAAAATTATTTTACTATATTAAAGATGTATTTTAAGAAAGGATATTAAAGATGAATAAAATTAATGAATTAGAATTAGAAAAAGTAAAAGGTGGTGGAATAGGGGTAGGTTTAGGTATATGTATAGGAGTAGGGGCATTAATTACTTTTATTGTAGGAATTGTAGATGGGTATGTTAATCCTTCGAAATGTGAAGAAAGTAATAGTAAAACTGCATAGAAAATAAAAAATAGTGCTAAATAATGTTAAAAATTAAAATATCATGATAAATTTTAAAATAAAATTTAAAAACTTAAAAAAAATAAAACAGGTAATTTGATTATAAAATATACACATTACTAGTTTTAAGAAAGGAGAAATATGAGAAAAATAGACGAGAAAGAGTTATATCAAATAAATGGTGGTGGAATAACAGGCGTATTATGGGAGGCTTTTAATAATACGATTAAATTTATTAATGATTTAGGCAAAAGTTTAGGAAGTTCGTTAAGAAGAATTGATGAAAATAGTTATTGTCCAATAAAATAAAAGTTTAAATTTTATTAATATTAAAAAATATAATTTATCTTGATGTTAAAAATAGTTATAATTAATATTAATAGAAATAATTAAGATAATAAAAATATATGTTTTTTACTTTTTTCAGCCTCTTTAGCCTCTATACTAATTTTATTTGGATTACATAATATATTATTTCATTTTCTAAATTTTTTTAAAATTGTAAGTCTACCTAAGTTACAAACTAAGTTACAAAAAATGACAAAAAAATTATCCTTTAGCTTGTATATCATTAAAAAAAATGATATAATTGACCTAGATGCGAAGGGAGGGATAAAAAGATGTCAGTAAGTGTTAAAAATAATAATGTAGATCAAGCATTAAAAATTTTCAAAACACAAGTTGCGAGAAATGGTACCCTTTCTAAAGCAAAAGAAAGAGCTGAAGGATATAAAAAGCCTGGAGTTAATCGCCGTGAAGAAAAAAAGAAAAATACAATTAACTCAAGAAGAAATAGCAAAAATAAATATTAATTTTGAAAGGAAGATAATATGACTATAATTGAAAGATTAAATTCTGATTTAAAAGATGCAATGAAAAGTAAAGATGAATTAACTCTTAATGTAATTAGAATGGCAAAAGGTGCAATACAACTTGAAAAAATTAATCAAAAGAAAGAACTATCAGATGATGAAGTAGTAAATATTATCGGGAAGCAAATAAAATTAAGAAAAGATTCAATAACAGAGTTTGAAAAAGCTAAACGTGAGGATTTAGTTAAACAAAATCTATGTGAAATAGAAATTTTAAATAAATATATGCCAGAAAAATTAAGCAGTGATGAAATTAATGCAATTATTGATGAAGCTTTTAAAAAAATTAATCCTATAGGAATTAAAGATATGGGTGCTATTATGAAAGAAATAAGCCCTAAATTAAAAGGAAGAGCAGATATGGGCAGTGTTAATAGTATTATAAAAGATAAATTAAATAATTTATAACAATATTTCGTTAATTTACTTTTTAAAATTAGGTATCAAACTGTGAATAAATAGTAATTCCTAAAAGACAATTCACTCATTGTCAAACTCGTTCACAGTTTTGGATACATGATTTATCATGTAAAATATAACACAGATGATATTAACAATCTCTGTGTTTTTATTAACAAGTGGTTAATTTTGATAAAAGCATTGATTTATATGGTATACTTATTATAGTAAGGATGTGTTAAGAAGATGGTAAACTTAATTGAAATTGATGGAATAGGAAATAAAACTATAGAATTATTAAATAAATTAGGAATTAAGACCGTCGATGATTTACTACATTATTATCCTTTTAGGTATGAAATATTAAAAAAAAGTGATATTTCTAATCTGGAAGATGGAGATAAAATAATAATAGATGGTGCTATTGAAGGACAACCCACAACTATTTTTTTAACAAACAAATTAAAAAAAATGATATTTAGAATTAATACTGGTATTTCAATATTAAATGTAACTATTTATAATAAAACATATTTATATCCAGAATTAAAATGTGGTAAAGAAGTTACAATTATAGGAAAATATGATAAAATAAAAAATACTGTAGTAGTTAGTGATTTAAGATTTGATAGATTACCTGCTAGTCCTAAAATAGAACCAGTATATTATACAACTAGTGGATTATCAAGAAAAAGTATTTCAAAATTTATAGTAAGTGCGATAAGAAAAGAAGGAAAAGTTGTTGATTATATTCCTGATTTTATAAAAGATAAATATAATTTTATGACAAAAGAAGAATCTCTATTTCAAGTTCATCATCCAATAGAAATTTTAGAATTAAAAAAAGCACGCCAAAGAATTAAATATGAAGAATTATTTATGTATATGTTAAAAATTTGCTATCTTAAGAAAAAAAATAACGAAGATGGAAAATCTATAGTTAGAAACATTGATATATCTAAAGTAGAAAAGTTTATTAAATCATTGCCATTTGAGTTAACACAAGATCAGAAAATAGCAGTAGATCAAATAATCGAAGATTTAGAATCTGCTAAACGAATGAATAGACTTCTTCAAGGTGATGTTGGTTCTGGTAAAACCATTATAGCGTTTATTGCTAGTTATGCTAACTACTTATCAGGTTATCAAACAGCATTAATGGCTCCGACTGAAATACTTGCTAAACAACATTACGATAATGCTGTTAAATTGCTTTCTCCTTTCAAGGTAAAAATAGAATTATTAACTTCTTCTATAAGTTTAAAGAAAAAAAATGATATATATGAAAGACTTACTAGCGGAGAAATTGATTTAATAATAGGGACACAAGCTATAATTTATGATAAAGTAATATTTCACAATTTAGGATTAGTAATAACTGATGAACAACACCGCTTTGGAGTTAATCAAAGAAATAGCATAAAAAATAAAGCTTTGTATCCTGATGTTTTGTCAATGAGTGCTACCCCTATTCCAAGGACTTATGCTCTTACTATTTATGGTGATATGGATGTTTCAAATATTAAGACTAAGCCAGAAGGAAGAAAGGAAATAATAACTTATATAAAAAAAGAAAAAGAAATCTTAGATGTTTTAAATTTAATGAAAGATGAATTAGATAAAAAACACCAAATATACGTTATAGCTCCACAAATTGAAGATAATTCTAATGATTTAGAGACAACTACTAAATTAGAAGAGAAAATGAATAAAGCTTTTGGAAAATTATTTACCATTAAATCAGTTCATGGAAAAATGGAAGCTTTTGAAAAAGAAAAAATTATGAAAGAATATTCAAATGGCAAAATAGATATTCTGATTTCTACTACAGTAATTGAAGTAGGAGTAAATGTACCAAATGCCTCAATGATAGTAATTTTTAATGCTAATTTATTTGGATTATCAACGTTGCATCAACTTAGAGGAAGAGTAGGTAGAGGAGATGCTCAGTCATATTGCATTTTAATTGCAAAACAAAATCTTGATAAATTAAAAATATTAGAAAAAACAAATGATGGTTTTGAAGTAAGTGAATATGATTTTCAAAATAGAGGAGAAGGAGATTTATTTGGGGTAAGGCAAAGTGGCGAAATTGGTCTTATTATGGCTAATGTCAATAGAGATTTTAAAATGTTACTTAGAGCAAAAGAAGATGCAGAATCTTTTATTGACATATTATTTACTACAAATAATGATAGCTATACGCCTATAAAAGAAGCACTTTTTAAAATAGATAATTTAGATTAGTTGACACTAAAAAAAATAAAATGTAAATTTTTAGAAAAAAAGCTTGTATTTTTGTTTAAAATATATTATGATTAATATGTCATAAGAGATTATGACCACTCACTACGAATTAATGTAGGAGTGTTCAACCAAAACCCCCTGAAGGAGCCGAAAGGCTCCATTTTTGTGTATTTTAATTTATAATAGTTTAATTAAAATCTATTAATATTTAGAAAAGTTTATGTTAGTTTAGAAAAATTTCTAATTTTTTAAGATTAAAGTATAACAATTTTAAAGTAAATTGCCACATTCGATTGACTATTGTTGTAATTTACAAAAATTTAAGCAAGAATTAAGCAAGAATTAAGCAAGATGTATTGAATTTAAATACGAATAGTAGTAT
>CANPWS010000048.1 GCA_947584955.1 uncultured Bacilli bacterium
ATAAAGATTAAACATGGTGCGTTCATTTTGGCTTGTTTAAACATATCTCTTACACGTGATGCACCAATACCTACAAATAACTCTACAAAGTCAGAACCACTTATATAGTAAAAAGGTACATTTGCTTCACCAGCAACAGCTCTTGCCAATAATGTTTTACCAGTTCCTGGAGGACCTACTAATAAAACACCTTTTGGAATTCTTGCTCCCATACTTTGAAATTTTTTGGGATTTTTTAAAAAGTCAATAAGCTCTTGAACTTCTTCTTTTTCTTCAGTAAGACCAGCGACATCTTTAAAAGTAGTCTTTCTTTCATCTTCCATTAATTTTGCTCTGCTTTTACCAAAATCCATTGATTTATTATTACCACCAATTTGTCTTGTAAAAATCCAAAAGGTTGCTCCTACAATAAGTAATATAGGTAATAACTGAACTGCAATCACTATCCACGATGAAGCTTCTGGGTCATTTTCAATATTTAATTCAAAATTATATTTTGTTGCATCATCTTTAATATCAGAAATAAAAGCATCAGATATTGGCAAATATAGAATGAAAGATTCATTATCATCATATCCTTCTAGTCTACCTGTTACTTCATATGTATTTGTTCTAGTTTTTGGAACTATTTTTAATTCTGTAACTTTACTTATATCTTTCATAAATTGATCATATGTTGGTTCATTTATTTTAGTATTTAAAGTATTAAAAATAATTAAACATACTATTATAAATGCAATAAGAAAGATATAAGGAAATAATCCTTTTTTAACTGCTTTATTCATTATAATCTCCTTTCTTTGTTTCACAGTACTTAAGTATTATATCATATTTTTCACTTTTTTTCTTATTAAATTTAGATTTTTTAATATTTGGTATCCATAATATATTATCATCATTATCTACTAGTAATGGATAAGTATCTCTAACATTAATAGGCATTTTATTTTCTATGAAAATTTCTTTTACTTTTTTTTTGCCATTAAGACCTTTTATTTCAATATAATCACCATCTTTTTTGTTTCTTATATATAATGGTAAACTTATTTCTTTAGAATAAAGTCTACATATATCATTACCATCTGTTTTGCTATTACTAATTATTTTAATTATATAATTTTTTAGTTTAATATCATGATTTAAATTAATTTTAATTCTATAATCATTATTACTATTTTTTAACTCTTGACTAAATTTTAGTATATTGTATTGTTTTATTGCATATAAATTATTAGGAAGTGATATAGTCAAATTTGGCTTTGAACTTTCTATTAATTTTAAAATATTTAATATATGGTTAGTTTTTATAATATCATCTTTATTTTGATATATATCATTTAATATTGTGTATAAAATATTTTTTTTAAGAAAGGGGTGAAGTTCATTAAATTTTATTAAATCTAATTTATTATTAGTATATATATCTTTTAATTTCATACGAACTTCATAGTTAATATAATCATTATATTCTAATAAATCATTAGAATATTTAATAAATTTTCGATGTACATTCTTATCTTCTTTTTTTAAGATAGGAATTATATTAGCTCTAAATCTATTTCTAGTATATGATGTATCATTATTAGTTATATCTTCATAAAATTTAATATTATTCTTTTTGGCATATGCCAATATTTCTTCTTTTGTGTAATCTAATAATGGTCTTACAATGTAATAATTTTTCATTTTACTTATTTTTTTAATACCAGCATATCCATTAATATTAGACCCTCTTACAATTTTCATTAAAATTGTTTCCATTAAGTCATCTGCATGATGAGCTAGAAAAAGATAAGATGAAGAATATTTATTTAATATATCTTCATAAAATTTATATCTAATTTTTCTTGCTTCATTTTCAAAATTGTTTTCTTTATAAGTTTCAATTTTCATTTTTTCAAATATTACATTATTATCTAAACAAAATTTTTCTAAATATTTTTCTTCAATATTACTTTGCTCTCTGACATTATGATTAATATGAGCACATATTATTGTATCTTTATAATTATGAATAAGGTAAAAAAGTAATGCCATTGAATCAGAACCCGTTGATACTCCAACTACTATTTTTCCAGTTATATTTAATTTATCAAAATCTATATTAATCATAATTGTCTCCTCTTTCGCTAATATTATATCAAAATCAATTTAATAATCATAGTCTTTTTTGACAAAAGTAATTAATTATTGTATAATTTGAAATTGAGGTGAAAAAAATATGATGCTTGGTGAGAATAACGATATTTTTCTCTCACAGCTTATTTCAGGTATGCTTCTTTTTAAGAAAAGTATATCTTATGTTGAGTTAAATAATGCAATATCTTTATTCTTTAATATATGTAAAATTGATATTACAGAAAAAGAAAGTGTTTATGATGGTGTTTATAAATATTTAGAAGATTATAATAAAATTAGTATAAAAGAAGAGTATGATTATGAAACAATTATTTATGGTAAAGTAAGATTATGGGAATATCTTTATCAAAATACTACACCTTTAATTATTGAGTTTTTATCAACACATATTTATCAAAATACAAAAATTTATATTAGTCCTAAAGATAAACATAAATCTAAAATTAAGAATTTATTTACTAATTTAAAAAGAAAACATCAAGCAGTTTAACTTAAAAAATAAAGAATTGTAACAATCCTTT
This sequence comes from uncultured Bacilli bacterium, assembly GCA_947584955.1. The sequence goes on from CANPWS010000048.1 coordinate 2,661, forward strand.
GTTTTTTATTTTATAATCATACTTTTAATTATTAATTTATCTTCTTTAGATACTTGCAAACTTTCAATTATTTTAGTTAATGCTTTATTATATGTAAATTTATTTAATTTATTATCTTTAAAAAAAATTATTGTTTCTTCTTTATATTTTATATAACACATTGAAATTAACCAAGCTATACTCATTTCTACATAGTACTCATTAGTTTTAATGTTACATAATTTAAAAATGGTATTTAAATATTTTTTTTCTATAAAATAATTTAATAAAAGTACATAACCAATTCTTTTTATATATGTTTTGTTTGTTTTAATACATTTAATAATATAATTTAAAAATATATCTTTATTGTTTTTAACTATTTTTAAAGAAGAAGCAAAAATATCGCAACTTGCCCAATTATCTATTATTAAAATATATTTATTTAGATATGGTAATAAAGTTTTAGTATCTTTAATATTTGAAATTATTAATCCATATAAAATATTTTCTTCATAGTAATTGTTTTGCATGATATTTAAAAACTCATCATAATTACCTTTATAAATTTCTTTAGCAATTTTTTTTAATATATTTGTTCTAATTCCTATTATATTTTTATTTGGTATAAGCTTTTCTTGAAAAAGTTTATATTCTTTTTCACTTATATTAAATAGATAGGAAATAAAATTATTATATTCTTCTTTTGACCAAATATTTTTTGTAAACATCTTTTATTAATCATTTTATAGAAAAAAATAATTAATTCTACAAAATGATAGCTCCTTTCTTTTAAATTTTAATTATATTATACATTTTTTTTCTAATTATTAATAGTAAATTATTTAAATCTATATTTTCATTAAAATAAATACTTCCTTTTTATTTTAAAATTTGATACAATAATATTATAGGAGTAAAGGTGAATTACATGGGAAAAATAATAGCAATAGTAAATCAAAAAGGTGGCGTTGGAAAGACAACAACTAGTATTAATTTATCTGCTTCTTTAGGAGTACTTAATAAAAAAGTTTTACTTGTCGATTTAGATCCTCAAGGTAATGCTACAACTGGTGTGGGAATTGATAAAGGTGATATAAATAGTAGTATATATGAAGTTTTAGTTATGAAAAGTGAGATTCATGATGCTATAATTAAGACTAAAAGTAAAAATTTAGATTTACTTCCAGCTTATCTTAATTTAGCTGGAGTTGATATGGAACTTATAGATCTTGAAAAAAAATCAAGAGAAGAATCTAAAAACTTTAATAGGGTTACTAGATTAAAAGAGGAATTAAATAAAGTTAAAGAAAAATATGATTATATATTTATTGATTGTCCTCCATCACTTGGTATTTTAACTACAAATGCTCTTGCTGCGGCAGATTCGGTTTTAATACCTGTTCAATGTGAATATTTTGCTCTTGAGGGTATTATGCAACTTATTAATACAATAATGCTTGCACAAAAAAAAGTTAATCCTAATTTAGATATTGAAGGTGTATTACTTACTATGCTAACTACTAATACTAATTTAGGTTTAGAAGTCGTTGAAAGTATCAAAGGTTTTTTTAAAGAGCGCGTATATGATACAATTATCCCTAGATTAATTAGACTTGCTGAAGCACCATCACATGGTAAACCAATTATTGAATATGAACCTAGAAGTAGAGGTACACTAGCTTATCTTAATTTAGCAAAGGAGGTTATAGAAAAAAATGGAGCAAAAGAAGAAAGCGTTGGGTAGAGGCCTTGAACAACTTTTTAGTAGTGAAGTATTAGATTTTGATCAATTTGAATCAAATATTATGGAAAGTGTTAATGAATCTGATATAAAGGAAATTCCTGTCGATGATATTAGACCAAATCCTTATCAACCAAGAAAATCATTTAATGAAGAAGCTTTAAATGAACTTGCTCAATCAATTAAAAATTATGGCGTATTTCAACCTATTATTGTAAAAAAAAGTATAAAGGGATATGATTTAATTGCAGGAGAACGTAGACTTAGGGCATCAAAACTAGCAGGTCTTACTACAATACCTGCAATTATAAAAGATTTTTCTGATGAACATATGAGAGAAATAGCACTTCTTGAAAATTTACAAAGAGAAGATTTAACTCCAATAGAACTTGCTTGGGATTATAAAGGAATTATTGAAAGTCTTCATATTAGACAAGAAGATTTAGCAGATAAAATTGGTAAAAGTCGTAGTCATGTTACTAATACTTTAGGTTTATTACGTCTTCCTGATGATGTTCAAAATCAAATTTTAGATAATAAAATATCTATGGGTCATGCTAAAATTTTGAGTAAACTTGATGATGACTATAAAGTAAAGGAATATGCAGATAAAATTGTTACTAATAATATTAGTGTAAGAGAATTAGAAGAAATAAGTAAAAATGAAGAAGTTACTAAAAAAGTACCTATTACAAGGAAAAATAAGGTAAGTAACTATGATTATATTGAAAGAGAACTTAGAGAAGCTTTAGATACTAAAGTATTTGTTAAAGATAAAAAAATAGACATATTTTTTGAAAATGATAATGATTTAGATAGAATTTTAGAAGTTATGAATATTAAAATAAACAAATAATTTTGTTTATTTTATTTTAGTTTATTTCTTTACGTTTAAGGAATGAATTTGTTAGTAAAATAAAATTATTCTTAGATAAAATTACTTTCATGTTAAAATATACGTGTACGATATTTTTCAAAGAGTGAAGTATTGTCGAATTTTGTATTTTAAATTTTGTTGATATTATAAGTGGTTTAAGATACAATATTATTGTAAGGAATTACTAGAATGAGAGGTGTTTAGTACAATGAGTGGACAAGTAAAGTGGTTTAATAATGAAAAGGGCTATGGCTTTATTGATTATGCAACTGGCGAAGATATTTTCGTTCATTATTCTGCAATTAAACAAGATGGTTATAAGACTCTTTCAGAAGGACAAAGAGTGGAATTTGATTTGATTGAAACTCCTAAAGGACTTCAAGCTATCAATGTTGTTGCGACTTCTGAAGCAAAAGTAAAGCAGTAGTTAATTCTTGTATGAATTTTATTTTCATACAAGTTTTTGTTAATAAAAATTATTAATAATTTAAAAAAAATACTTTACAAGTAAATTGGCTATTGTTATAATTAAAGTATATAATAAACTATATGTTAATATTTAAAAATAGAAAAGGAGTAAAAAATGAAGTCAGTAAATAAATTTATGATATATAGCACAGTTAATAATTTTATTATATCAGTAATCAAAGTTTTTGGAGGAGTAGCTTTTAAATTAGATTCTTTAATTGCTGATGGTATTCATACTTTTAGTAATTTTGTAACAGATTTAGTTAGTTTAATAGGTGGTAAAATTTTTAAAGATAAACCTGATAAATATAATCCATTTGGTTATAATAAATTTGCAAATTGGGCAAATATTGTTGTTGCTTTTGTTATATTTATACTAGGAGGAGTGGCTATTTTAAATAGTTTTAAAGTAAGAAGAACTATACCATCATACCAAATATTCATATTTATATTCATAGCTTTAATAATGAAAATGATAGCATATTCATATTTAAAAAAATGTAATAATAAAAATAAAAGTCAATCATATGTAAATACATATAAAGAATTAAAATTAGATATTTATACTACTATTTTAGTAATTGTTGTTGTAATTATATTACAAGCTTCAAATTCTAATCCAATGCTTAAAAATGCTGATTTTTTAGGATCAGTATTAATAGGATTATTAATTCTTAGTAGATCATTTAGTATTTTTATTGATAATATTTTATCTATGAGAGCTAAATTGATTAAAAATGAAAATTTATCTAATAAAATACAAAAATTTGTACTAAATTTTAATGAAATTAAAAATTGTGATGTATTTCTTTTAAAATGTAAAAAGTATTATAAGTTAAGATTGTCTATTTCTCTAGATAAAAATATTTCATTAAAAGAACAAGTTTTATTAGAAAGAAAAATTAAAAAAGAAATATTTAATCAGAATTTTAATGTTAACTATGTTAATATAATGATAGTTAATACTTTAAAATAAAAGATTATAAATAATTTAGAAATAGTAATAAACTAAATTATTTATAATCTAATTTTTTTATATTCTGTTACTAATTTTTGTATATCATCTTTGCAATTTGCAGGTGATGTAGATGGTAATTTTATTGCCTTCATATTAGTATTATTTAATATATACTTATTATATAATTCATAAGCTTTATTTCCTGTTGTAAATATTTTTTTAATATTTGTTTTTTCTATTAATTTATTAATGTCATTAACTTTCACATTTTTAATTGTACAATCACTTGAAGCTTTTATTTCACATGATTCTATAACATCCCAAAGTGCTATTTTATACTTCTTTAAAAATTTTTTCTTTTCTTCAATAGTTATTAATTCATTTTCTTCGAATATTGTTGCTAATACTTTCCAAAATCTATTTTGTGGATGAGCATAATAAAATTTTTTTTCACGCGATTTTATCGAAGGAATACTTCCTAAAATTAATATTTCGGAATCTTTATTGTAATAAGGATCTATTTCATGAAATATTTTTGTCATCTTTTCCTCCTAAACTAATTATATTTTATAATAAAATTATTGCTTTTTTAATTTCTTACAAATAATATCCATATCTTGTTTATTTTCAATAAAAAAATCTTCTAATAGATTACGATTTTGTTCACATACTATTTTTCCTACTTTATATATATCATCTTTAAAATTTAAAGGAATTTTTTCTTCCTTAGCATTTAAAATATTATCAAAAAGTTCATAAAATTTTTTGGATTTAATATTATTAAAAAAGGGAGTTAATAACGGCTTAATTTTAAATTTTTTACTATTTTCAGCGTATTTAACCTTTAATGAGTTAGTTAAATATAAAAAAGATATATTAGTAGGATCACTTATATAATATTTATCAATAATCTTAAATATTGTGATACTATGGTTTCCTATTACTTTTGTTAATTTTTTTTCATTATTATTTATTATTAAATTTTGTTTATTATCTATTTTTGAATTTAAATTTATTTCTTTATTTATATTTATTTGAATATTATATGATTCAAAATTAAATTGTTCAAGAACATTTACAAGCATAGCACTATTATTTAAACATACAGAATTTCCTAATATTATATCTGCCCCTAACATATTTAAATTATTTATACGATTATAAAAATTGTACATTATTTTTTTATCTTTTGTTAAATATCCATTCCATAATAAATATGAAAAACAAGCAGATATTAAAAATGGTTCTGTTACGTTCATTTCTTTTATCAAATTTGCTGTTTTTTTTACAATATTTAAATATGAATTATAAGCTGTTTCTTCTAAAGTTTGATTTCTTATTTCTTCGGCTTTTTTAATAATAAGATTAATTAATTCTTCATTATAATAAAAATTGAATAATTCTTTCATATTAAAATCACGCTTTCTTTTGCTTATAATATTATCATAGTAAAATAGTTGTTGTCAATTTAAAAAATAGAATAATTTAACTTTTAAATCTTTAATATTCCTAAATAAAATAATAAGTCAAAATAAATGTAAAATTGTTACTATTCACAGCCGATAGAAATAACAATTCTGTTTTTTAACTTCTATTATAAAACAAATTAATAAAAAAGTA
>CANPWS010000049.1 GCA_947584955.1 uncultured Bacilli bacterium
ATATCAGTACTCATAAATGCATCAGCATCAGATATAAAAGAATCATTTGGTAGTCCTGCTTTAAATACTTTGACAAGCTTAGGATTAAAAACAAGAAATGATGTACCATCGTTTACAGAACCAACACCACAAATTGTATTTAAAGATTCTATATTTACGGAGAAAGATAATGGTATGCAAAGTAATGCATTTGCATTAGGTAGTTCTTATTATACCTATGCAAATTCATATACCTTTGATGAAAGCACAGGATACTATAGTTTAGATAAAGATAGTGTTAAATCAGAAAAATATAGCAATATATACGAGAGTTTAGTAGGAAAATATGTTGTTAGTAATTCAGGAAGTACATCACCAAATATAGCAAATTATGAAAATTTAGCAACAATATATCAAGTAATAAGTACAACATATAATCCAAATTCTGATATTTTGGGTGATAATACTATAAGAGTAAGAGTATTAGGACAAGAAGCAAGTCAGTATGATAATAGTGCTTCAGGAATATATAAAGATGTAGATGATTTTGGTGATACATATTATTTTAGAGGAACAGTAACTAATAATTATGTATATTTTGGAGGATTTTATTGGCGAATAATAAGAATAAATGGAGATGGAAGTATAAGAATAATATATGATGGCACTAGTCCACACCAAAATGGTGAAGCAAGTAGTGATAGAAGAATTCAAGCACTTAGTCCATATATAAAAGCTCATGGAGATAATGCTTACGTTGGATACATGTATGGAGAGGTAGAAGCAAGCTCTTATGATGAAGCTCATGAAAATGTAAATGATAGTCCAATAAAAGAAGTAGTAGATAAATGGTATGAAGATCATGTAAAGGATACAAAGTATGAACAATATATAGAAGATGCAATCTATTGTAATGATCGAAGTTTAATAAAAAGTCAAAGTAAAGAAAATTATGGGTATGGGAAAAAAATATCAACTTATGCATCTTATGATAGATTATATGTTAGTGGAAATCCAACATTTAAGTGCCTTCAAGATAATGATAAATTTACAGTAAGTTCTGATATTGGAAATGGAGCATTAACTTATCCTATAGGATTAATAACAGGAGATGAAGTTCTGTTTGCGGGAGGCAATTATGAGAGTGATGCTAAAATAGGACAAAATTCAAATAAATTTTATTATCTATATACAAAATTTGATTATTGGACAATGACACCTTCTACATCTAGTGCTTATAGTTCTGTATTTAATGTTGATAGTAATGGATATTTTAGAATTAATTGGGGAAGTGGTGGTTTTGGAATAAGACCAGTAATCTCATTAAAATCAGATTCCTTAAAATATGGAACAGGAGAAATAATCAATCCATTTAGGATAGAAAACGAGATGTAAAATAAAAAAATTAGCTCATACATACATAATATGAACTAATTTTTATTAAACATAAATATTAAATATTAAATTTAAACTTTCTTAAAATATTTACTAATTTTGGAGGAATAGTATCTTTTAAATATTTACAATTTAAAAGAAGATAAACATATAAAGTAATAATACCTAAAATAGAAATATTAATGATTTGCATAATCCTAGAAGTAGAATCAAGAGGAAGAAAGATAGATATAATTAAATCTAAAATAACTAAAATAATAATATTTAATATAATTTTAGGAGCAATTTTAAAAGTCTCATCATATTTAAAATCAAGCTTCTTTCTTAAATATATAAAAGGAATAATTATTGAAATAGAAAGACCAATAAAAGTAGAGAAGATAGCACCATGAAAAGCTTCTAATTTCAAAAAGTGAAATAAATACATAAAAGGAACATCTAAAACAATATTTATAATAATACCAAGAATAACACTAGTAAAAAGCATTTTATATTTACTTAAACTTTGAAGTAAGCTATTTACAACAATATATAAACTATCCAAAATAGTAAGTAAAATATTAAATCTAATAATCTTAGGACCATAAAGATTAGAGCCATAAAATATCGTCCATACACTATTAGCATTAATACCTAGAAATACTGCAATGGGAATTATAATTAATAATACAATTTTCAAACATTTATTAAAAAGTTTATTAACACCATCATTATCTTTTTTTACATATAAACTAACAATATGAGGAATTAAACTAATAATAAGACCATTTGCAATAGCTATAACAATTGAATTAATTTTAGGACCCCAAGTAGTAAAAACACTACTAATCATTTCAACACTAGAACCAGCATAAGAAAGTTTAGGAAGAGTTCTAAGCATTAAAATCATATCTACAGAATTATATATTTGATTAGCACAACTTATAATAATAAAAGGAATAGAATAAGTTATAATTCTTTTTAATATTTGCTTGTTAGTAATATTAGATTTGTTTATTTCTTTAGGCTTTAACTTATCTTTATTTTTATTAGTAACGTATAATAAATACAAATAAGCAAATATTCCTCCCGCACAAGAAGCAAATACTGCGACACCAATTGCAGTTTTTAAAGATAAATTAAATACTCGTAAAGTAAGATAACTACCAATTAAAATAACTGATACTCTTACAATTTGTTCTATTATTTGACTAATAGATGGTTCTTTAATATATTTATGTCCTTGTAAATAACCACGCATAATACTAAGAAGTGGTACAACTAATATAGCAAAAGAAACCATTCTAATTGTAAAACTAACATCTTCCAAAGTATTTCCATTTTCAATGTTTCCAATAATTAAATTAGCAACTTGTGGTGCAAAAATAAAACAAATAAGAAAGCAAATCAAAGAAAAAATAAAAATAAATATTTTAGAAATTTTATATAATCTTAGCTTTTCATTATACATCTTTAAAGTATTATATTCACTAGTAAGTTTACTAATTGCAAGAGGAAAACCTACTGTAGATATAGATAAAAAGAAATTATAAATAGTATATGAATACCCATATAAGGCTCCACCTTGCTCACCAATAATAGAGTAAAAAGGTATAACATAAATAACACCAAGAACTTTAGTAAAAATTATTGCAAAAGTAGCAATAAAAGCACCTTCTAAAAAACTTGATTTTTTCATTTGATATTCCTCCCTTGATAAATAAATTATATCTTTATTATTTATTAAAATCAAGAAAGTTATTAGTTATTTACAATTAATAGTTGTAAATATTATTTAAATTCTATCTTTAAATCGTTCATATAAATTTTCAATTTTATTATATGTAAGAGGTTTTACTTCTTTTTTAACTTCATCTAAAACACTTCTAGCATTGCCATATATAACAGTTTTATAATCTTTTTTTACATGATTATAAATAATATCAAGTTCATAATCTTCTAAAGTAATACCTTCTTTTAAAGCAAAATTATTAATATCATCTTTTTTAATTCTATTTATATATTCTTTAAGTAAATATATATTCATTTTATCACCAATACATTATATGCAAAAAAGTAATATTTAATAATAAAAAATACTTAATTCATAAAGAGTTAAGTATTAAAAATTTTTTTGTTTTTTAAAATCATAAATGTAACAAGACCTAAAGCTAAAATAATAGTAAAAATAATAATACTTTTTTTAAATCCTCCATTTACTTTAGCTAAACTTACATATACTTGAGAACCATCTTTTAAAGATTTAAAATCAAATTTATTACTAAGATTTGAACTAGTATAAAATGATTTAAGACTACTATTATCATCTAAGTTAAGTAATTCTTTTAATTCATTTTTTAAAAGTTTAAAATTTTCTTTTTTTGAATAATCTCTAACGGGTATATTAAGTTCATTACTTTTACCCTCAACGACAAAGTCAACTTTTAAAGTAGGAATAATAGAACCATCTTTAAAATTACTATCTACTTGTTTAACAGATGCTTCATTATAAGTTACAGTACCAATACTAGATGATCCTTGAGCATTTTTGGCTGTTGCTAATTTTAAATTAGCAATATTACCACCAGTTATATTTAAATTTGCTTTTTCAACTGTTGCATTTGCAGGAGTGCCAACATAAGCTGTTTCTATATCTCCATTACTTATAGTGATACTAACTTCACCATTAGCACCACGCATTCCATGTTGGACATTTGTAATTGTTCCTCCAGATACATTAAGATTAGAATTACCAGTATAGCCATTTACACCACCTGGAATTGCAAATCCATATTTACCACCAGAGACACTTACATCAGCTTTTCCTGTATAACTAATACCAGCACCCCCACCATAAATAGCACTTACTTTTGATGAATCAGGACTTGTAACACCAGTACCACCAGAGACAATAACTTGAGCTGATTCTACACGAGTAGGAGATTTTTTAGAATCACCATTGTAGAAAGAAGGCATATCATCATCTGTAATAAAAGCGGCATATCCACCACCACAAATATCTCCAAGAATAGTACCACCTTTTACTAAAATGTAAGAATCTTTAACACGGCTTTCATGTAAACCACCACCAAAAATATTATTAACTGAACCACTATTCATAGTAATAGAAGTTTTTAAAATTTCAGTATTATTATTGTGAGCCCCTCCAAAAACATTGACATTTGAAGGTACTTCTTGTTTTCCACCATTCCAGCTAATTACTGTTTTACCATTATTATCATTAATTTCAATAGCTACACCATTAGCAAAAAAGATATTGTTTGTACTATCATAACAAGGAACGCCAATAATTGTAGTTGCAGTACATTCTAATGCTTCACTTAGTGTAGCAGAAGCATTAGCATTAATCATAAATTTACCAAATAAAATAGATGCAAATACTAACAAATAAGTAAATTTAAATTTCTTAATTCTCATATAAATCTTCCTTTCAACAAATATTAACATATTTAAAAATATGCCAAAATTTCTGTTACATTAAAATATATGTTAATAAATTAAACAATATTAAAAATATTAAATTGTAAAAAAATAAATGATAACTTGTAATAGAATTTTATTTATGTTAGAATAATATTAAGAAAGAAGGTAAGCTTAAATGGTAATAGCAATAGATGGATATTCTGCGACAGGAAAATCAACGCTTGCATTTAATTTAGCTAAAAAATTAAAACTTAAGTATTTAAATTCTGGTTCTATTTATAGATGTATAGCTTTAAAAGTTATGAATAAAGAAATAGATATAAATGATTCTGATTTAGAAAATATAATAGAAAACATGGATTTAGATTTCATATATAAAGAAGATAAACAAATAGTTTTATTAGATAAAAAAGATGTAACAAATACAATAAGATTAGAAAAAGTATCAGTATTTACTCCAACAATTGCTAATAATCAAATATTAAAAAAAGCAATTAGAAAATTACAAAAAAAATTTGTTGAGAAAGGTAATGTTGTAATTGAGGGAAGAGATATAGGAGTTCGTATAGCACCACAAGCTAACTATAAATTTTATTTATTTAGTAGTTTAGAAAAAAGAGCAGAGCGAATATATAATGAAAAAAAAGGAAAAGAAACATTGACATACGAAGAAATATATAAAGATTTAAAAGAACGAGATGAAAAAGATTTAAAAGATGGTAATTTTATAAAACCATCTGATGCTATAGAAATAGATACAACAAAGTTAACTTTAGATGAAGTATTAAATAAAATGCTATCTTATATAAAGGAGAATAAAAATGAATAAGAAAAAAATAATTTTACTTATAATATTATTAATAATAACAATTGGATTAACAGGATTATTAATATATAGAAAAACAGTGGATAAAGAAAATACTAAAGATGAAGAAAAAATAATTCAAACTAATGAGAGAGATGAAAGTGTTTTACAAGTAGAAATAATCAATGATGAAATAAATATAAGAAAAGAAAATGATTCTAAATCAGAAGCTTTAGGAAAAGTATATAAAGGAGAAATATATACCGTTTTAGATAGTAAAGAAGATGAATATTATCACTGGTATCAAATCGAAACAAAAAATGGAATAAAAGGCTTTATTGCAGGAAAATATTTAGAAGAAGATTATGTTAAAAAGCTTGAACCAAAAGAAGAAGTTATAGAATAATCTATAATTTTTTTAAAAATATAATATAAAGTAAAAAAATAAACATAATAATAAATATAAGATTATAGAAAGGAAGAAATTTATGTTAAAAAGAAAAAGACCAATAAATAAAACAACTAAAAAGAAAAAAATAGTTAAGAAAACTAATATAAAATTAATAAATAAAACTAAAATAAAAAATAATAAATATCTTCCTGATATAATAGAAAAAAGATATGTTTTATTAACCGTAGTAATACTTTTATTATTTTCTGTAGTATCATTAAGGTTATTTAAATTACAAATATTAGATAAAGAAGAATATATAGAAAAGCTTGCATATAGTACTGAAAAAACTATAGAAAGTACTAGTGTTCCAAGAGGAAGAATATATGATAGAAACTATAATTTATTAGTAGATAATGAAGCAATAAAGACAATATATTATAAAAAAGAATCTGGTGTTAAGACAAAAGATGAAATAAGATTAGCTTATCAAATTGCTTCAAAAATAGAAGTAGATTATAGTAAAATAAATGATACAAGATTAAAAGAATTTTGGTATGTAAATAATACGGAAAAAGCTAAAGAAAAGATAACCGAAGAAGAATGGGAAAAAAATAATGAAAGAAAATTAAGTGATGACGATATTGAAAAATTAATTTATGAAAGAATAACCGAAGAAGAACTTGGAAATTTTAATGAACTTGATAAAGAAGCGGCATATATTTATTATCTTATGAATAAGGGATATTCCTATGCTGAAAAAATAATTAAAAATGAAAATGTTACTGAAGAAGAATATGCTTATATTTCAGAAAATATAGATTCATTAAAAGGATTTAATACAAAATTAGATTGGGAAAGAGTATATCTTTATGGTAATACTTTTAAAACTATATTAGGAAGTGTTTCTTCAAATAATCAAGGTATACCTGCGGAACTTGCTAATTATTATTTAACTAATGGTTATAGTTTAGATGATAGAGTAGGAATTAGTTATTTAGAATATCAATATGAAGATTATTTAAAAGGAACAAAGGCTAAGTATAAAGTATTATCTGATAACACTTATGAACTTATAGAAGAAGGAAAAAGAGGTAATGATATAGTACTTACAATAGATATTAATTTACAAAAGTATTTAGAAGAACTTTTAACGCAAGAAGTATTAAATACTAAAAATGAAGCTAATACTACTTATTATAATCGTAGTTTTGCTATAGTATCTGATCCTAATACAGGAGAAATTTTAGCAATGAGTGGTAAACAAGTAAGGCAAGATGACAATGGTAGTTTATATGTAGTTGATTATACTCCAGGAATAGTAACACTTCCTGTAACTCCTGGATCTATAGTTAAAGGAGCATCAATGTTAGTAGGATATAAATATAAAGCTATAGATATTGGTACGGGAATGCAAGATGAATGTATAAAAATAAAAGATACCCCAGAAAAATGTTCTTGGTCTAATTTAGGATATCTTGATGATATATCTGCACTTAAATATTCTTCAAATACTTATCAATATAAAATTGCTATTAAAGTAGGTGGAGGTAATTATCAATATAATGAAGCTTTAAATTTAAATTTAGATACTTTTGATAAATACCGAGATATGTATGCGGAATTTGGACTTGGAATAAAGACAGGAATAGATTTGCCAGTAGAAAGTTTAGGATACTCTGGTACAAGCAAATTACCTGGTCATTTACTTGATTTTGCTATTGGTCAGTATGATACTTATACACCAATACAATTATCTCAATATATAAATACCTTAGCAAATGGAGGAACAAGATACCAACCTTACTTATTAAAAGAAATATATGAACCTTCTGAAGAAAGAGAAAAATTTGGTAAAAAAATATATGAAAGTGAAAGAGTAGAACTTGGAAAAGTTAATGTAGAACAAAAATATATAGATAGAGTAAGATATGGTTTTAGTCAGGTAGTAGCTTCTGGTTTAGGTGTAGGCTATATGGGTTATTATAGCAATTCATCTGGCAAAACAGGAACAAGTCAAAGTTTTATTGATACCAATGATGATGGCAAAGTAGATACTGAGACTATAACTACATCATTTGTAGGCTATTCTCCTTCGGATAATCCTAAAATGAGCGTTGTTGTAGTAAGTCCTGATGTTAGTTATAATAGTGGATATGCTTATCAAAGCCCTGTAACTAAAAGAATTACTTCTAGTATTGTCAATAAATTTTTTGAAGAATAAATTCCTTTGTTAATCAAAATTTTATAAAATAAGGAAATAAAAAGATTTAAAAAAAAGTGAACGCACCGA
>CANPWS010000050.1 GCA_947584955.1 uncultured Bacilli bacterium
TTCATTTTTATCACCACTATAGTTATGTCCTTTTCCTTTATTATTTATTCACTGACTTTTTTCCAAAAGAATTACATAGTTAAAATAAATTTATTGACAAAGAATTAATGATGTGCTAAAATAAGAAACAATTTCAAAAGATTAGTTTATTTTGAAGAACTTTATTAAATTAATCATGGGGGATGAAAAAATGGAAGAAGAAAAAAATTATACCATAAATTGGGTAGGACTATTTATCAAAGTAATAGTATTTGTAGTAGTAGTATTACTAGCAATTTGGCTAATAACAAAGTTATTTAGAAAAGACAAAGGATTAACATATGAAGAAAATTTAGATTTATTTAAAAACAGTGCTGTAGAATACTTTAAAAAGAATTTACCAGAGGGAAATGAAAAATTAAGCGTAACTTTAGGACAATTAATTTCTTGGGACTACCTAGAAGATGAATTAACAGATGAAGAAGGAAAAGTCTGTGATGAAAAAAGAAGTAAGGCTACAATAGAACAAATAGATGATTATTATAGTATTAAATTAGAATTTATTTGTGGAGATGAAAGTAGCACAAATTATATAAAATTAGGAAATGAAAAATGTTCTGCATGTGATATAAAAGTCAAAGGATTAGAAGTAGGAAGTAAAAAAGAAGAAGAAAATAAACAAGAGGAAAATAATCAAGAAGAAAATAAAACAAGTGTAAATAATAATATTAATCCAAATGAAACATCTAAAGGAGTAAGTACACATAGCTCTAATAATAATTCAAAAAATGAAGAAAGCAATAATAACAATTCCAATACTAGCCAAGGAAATAATCAAAAAATATTATATGAATATGTAAAAGAAACAAATGAATATAGTGATTGGTTTGTAGGAAAAGTAAAAGGAGAAAATATAGAAAATAGTACAAAAAAAGTATCATATTCTAAATATTGCAAAGTACAAAAATCTGATTATTATACTTTAAGTTATGTTTCTAGTGCTATTAATTATAATTACACTCTTGAACTTAAAAATGCTACATCTAAAGTAACAATTAGTAATTCTAATTATTTTAAAACACTTAGCGATTATCAAACATATATAAATGAAAGAGATAAAAATTTATCAATGGTTGATGTAAATAAAAACGATATAATAAATATTACAAATGCCACAACATTAAAAAATTCATCATTAACATCAAATAATTTTACATTTACAGTATCAAATTCATACAATAAATCAGGATCATATTATGTTGATATCAATGTAAAAGTAAAAAATTTATCAGGAGTAACACCATATTATTCATCAAGTTTAAAAAGAAATGTTTATTTCATACCAATCAAATTTACTGGAAGTTATATAAATGAAAATAATTGCATAACAGATAAAACAGAAAATAAAAATAAATATAAAGATTATGAAATAGTAAATACATGGAATGAGAATGTAGATATTTATAGATATAAAAAGACAATAGTAGAATATAAATATTCAAATTTAGAATATTTAGAAGGATATAGAAAAACAGGAAAAACTAAAGTAGTAGGCTAATATAGCCTATTTCTTTTTTTACATATAAAGTTAAATATAAAACATAATAATAATGGTGATTAAGCATATGTATTATATGAAAAACTTTTTATTATATTCATTACTTGGATTTGTAATGGAATCTGTATTATACAAAATATCATTAACAAATAAACATAGTGGAATATTTTATGGTCCAATAACAGCAGTATATGGAGTAGGAATAGTAGCTATATTGTTGTTAAATAAATATATATTTAAAAAAATAAAATGTAATAAAATAATAAAATTAATAATTGAATTTATAATATTAACAATAGTACTTACTATAATAGAATTTTTAGGAGGAAATATCTTAAACTATTTATTTGATATAGATATGTGGAATTATTCTAAAAAAAGTTTGAATTTTGGAAAATATATTTGTCTTGAATTATCATTAATATGGGGAATTATGGGAATAGGATATATTTATATATTTAAACCTTTTACTGATAAAATATTATCAAAAATAACACGTAAAGAAACTAAATTTTTTACTGCTATTTTTATAATAGATACAATTTTAGTATTAGTAACTAAGTTATAAAAATAGTATTACAATTGATTTACAAAACTTAAATATCGTGATACACTATGTATACGAAAGGAGAGGTTTTGTGGAAAAAATTAAATATATAAATGGAAATTTTGATTATACAAAAAAAATTAAAATAGATAAAAAGGAAAGTAAGAAATTAACAGGGTATGCAACTATAGATAAACCTTGGCAATGTTTTTATAACGCTAAAGCTAATAATCTGGAAGTTTTAAAATGTACAATTTTTGATTATCTTATTGAATGTAATAAAAATAATTTACAGGGAAAAGCTTTATATTATTTTGGTACTAAGTTTACATACAGTAATTTAATCTCAAAAATATTAAATACTGCAAAAAGTTTTCAAGAATTAGGAATTAAAAAAGGTGACATTGTAAGTTTGGCATTACCTAATATTCCAGAAAATATTATAAGTTTTTATGCTTTAAATGAAATAGGAGCAATAGCTAATATGGTAGACTTAACACTTGAAGGAGAAAAATTAGCGTATTGTATAAATGAAGTTAAATCTAAAATAATTTTAGCAACAGATTTGTTTATAGATAATTTAAATAATATTATAGATAAAACACCATTAGAAAAAGTAATAGTAGCATCTTTTTCAGATTCATTACCCCCAATCATGAAACAACTTTATAAAGTAAAAAATGAAATTAAAATACCTGATTCTTCAAAATATATGACTTGGAAAGAATTTGAAAAAATTGGAAAAAATAAGAAAAATTTTATAAAAGCAAGCTATGAAAAAGATTCTGCAGTGTGCATAGTAAGAACAAATGAAATAGCAGATATGCCTAAAGGAACTATTTTAACGAATGAAAATTTAAATGCTATGGCATTACAATATAAATATAGTGGACTTAATTTTTCATTAGGAGATAAATACTTAAATCAAGTTCCATCATTTTTAGCCTATAATATCGTTATGGGAATGCATGTACCATTTTGTTTAGGATTAGAAGTAGTTATGTTACCAACATATGATTCATCAAATTTTGTTAAAAATATTGTTAAATATAAAACTGAACATGCTTTAGGATGTCCTGTGGACGTATATAGTTTTTTAGAAAATCCAGATTTAGCACAAAAAGCTTATAAATTTATGAAAACATTGGCAAGTGGTAGTGATAAAATGGTAGAAAATAAAAAAAGTAAAATAATAGAAGATATTAATAAAGCAAATAGTAATTGTAGTTTAATTGAAGGATATGGTACAACCGAAGGATCATCAGCATTAATAACAAATTTACCACATTGTAATGTCCCATATAGTATTGGTATACCACTTCCAGCGACAACAGTCTCAATCTTTGAGGAAAAAGAAGAAAAAACATACAATACCAAAGGTGAAATTTGTGCATCAGGACCAACTATAATGAAAGGATATTATAACAATGAAAATGCTACAAAAAATACATTAATTACACATGATGACGGAAAAATTTGGCTACATACAGGCGATTATGGTTATATGACTGAAGAAGGATTAATTTATTTACTTGGAAGAGTTGACAGATTAATTAAAAATTACAAAAATGAGCAAATAGATGTTTTTGAAATAGAAAAAATAATCGAAGAAAATGAAAATGTAGAAAACTGTATTGTAGTTGGTGCAAGAGATAAAGAAAATAAACAAGGTGAAGTACCAATTGCTAACATCGTATTAAAAAATATAGATATAGATGCCAATATAGTAAAAAATCAAATAATACAAAATTGTGAAAAAAAATTAAAAGAAGGAAAAAGACCAGTAGAGTATAGAATGCTTGATAAAATGCCATTAACTAGATTAAATAAAATTGATTATGAAGAATTGAGAAGACAATGCAATGAAGAAAAAGAAAATATAGTTAAAGTAAAAAAACTAACAAGATAATTATAAAAAGCTAAGTAAACATAAATTTACTTAAGTTTTTTTGTTAATTACAAGTTTACATTTTAAATAAAAAAAGTCTATAATTAAATTTATAAAAACAAAGTAAGTAAAAAATACCATAAACGATAAAAAAAATACCATAATAGTAATTTACAAAATTAAAATAAAGTGATAAACTAATAATTTAGTGAAAGGAGTGGTTTTGTGGAAGAAATTAGATATCAAAATCAAGATTTTGATTATACACAAAATTTAAAAATAGATAAAGAGGGAAGTAAAAAGTTTAAAAAAATATCAGAAGAAAGACCATGGTTAAAATATTATAGTGATGAAGTTAAAAATGCAAAGTTACCAGAAAATACAATTTATGGATATCTTAAAGAAAAAAATGAAAAAGGATATGATAGGTTAGCAATAGAATATTTTGGTAATAAACAAACATATAAAGAATTAATTGATAATATTGAAAAATGTGCAAAGTCATTTGCTTCTATGGGGGTAAAAAAAGGAGATGTCGTAACAATATGTATGCCAACTACACCAGAAATGGTATATATGTTATATGCTCTAAATAAATTAGGTGCAGTATCAAATATGATAGATCCAAGAAAATCACCAGAAGAAATAATAGAGTATACTAAAGAAGTTAATTCTAAAATATTTATAGGAATAGATTCATATGGAGAAAAATATAAAGAATTAAAAGAAAAGGCTAATATTAATTATTTAATAATAGCAACACCATATGAAAGTTTTAAAAGCCCAATTAAAAATATGTTAAAATTAAAAGATAAATTATCTTCAAAAGGAAAAAGATTTATTGATACAGATGAATGCATAGATTGGAATAGTTTTATTAAAAAAGGAAATGGCTTAGAAAGTGCAGTAGAAGAAAAATATGTAAAAGATATGCCTGCTATTATAGTACATACAGGAGGAACAACAGGAAGATCTAAGGGAGTAATTTTATCAAATGATACAATAAATTGTGGAGCATTTCAATGTGAAGTAAGTGGATTAGATTTTAAAGACCGTGGAACATGGCTTGATATTATGCCACCATTTATTGCTTATGGAGTAGGAAATGGTTTACATTTACCACTTACAATGGGGATGAAAGTAATATTAATGCCAACGTTTGATCCAAAAAAATATGATGAAATCTTATTAAAACATAGACCAAATTATATGGCAGGAGTACCATCACATTTTGGATATTTATTAGAAAGTGAAAAATTAAAAAATACTGATTTATCATTTATCAAAACACCAATAGTAGGTGGAGATAAAATGGACTATACACTAGAAGAAGAAGTAAATGAGTTTCTTAAAGAACATAACTGTAAGACAAAAATTATCAAAGGATACGGAATGACAGAAGTAAATGCGGCCGTTAGTGTATGCATTGGAAATGAAGTAAACAAATTAAAAAGTGTTGGAATTCCTCTATCACATAGTTTAATTAGTATATTTGATCCTGAAACTAATGAAGAACTATCTTATAATCAAGATGGAGAAGTAAGAATTGCAGGACCAAATGTAATGTTAGGATATTATAATAATGAAGAAGAAGAAAATAAAATATTACATACTGATGAAAATGGCGTAAGATGGATTTATTCTGGAGATTTAGGACATATAGATGAAGATGGTTTATTATTCGTAAAAGGAAGATACAAAGAAATGATTATAAGACCAGATGGATTTAAAATATATCCTAGTGAAATAGAAGATGTCATTTTAACACATCACGATGTAGCAGAATGTAAAGTAGTAGGATGCAGAGATTATAATGAAAGTCAAGGAGAATTACCAAAAGCATTCATTATCTTAAAAGAAACTAATAGATCAAAAGATGTCATATTAGAAGAAATAAAAACAATATGTCAAACAAAATTATCAGACTATGCTCAACCTTTTGACTACGAAATAAAAGAAAAATTTCCTGTAACATCAATAGGAAAAATAAACACAATAGCTTTAAAAGAAGAGGAAGAAAGTAAATTACAAAATAAACCAAAAATGAAAGTATTAAAAAAATAAAAAAATAGTAAAAAAACACCTAAGGTATGTTATAATTAGTTTATAATATTGGAGGTGTTTTTTATGTTTATAGGTATAACTATGATATCATGTAGTTTGATATATAGTTTACTAATATGCTTTATATTTTTTTCTAAAAAAAGAGCAAATATCATAGAGACCAAAATATATACATCATTAATTATTTTAAATATAACAAATTTAATACTAGAATTATTATGTTGCTATACTGTATATAATATGAAGTCATTACCATTTATGGTAACAGAAATAATAAATAGATGTTTTCTTTTAACAATATATTATTGGGAAAGTGTATTTACACTATATATATATGTTATATCATTTAAAGATAAATATAATGATAAATTAAACTTTAAAAGCAAACTTGGGAAAAAATTTTTAATATTCTTCTTTACAATGTTAATAGGAATAATATTTTTACCATTAAAATATCACAATGAAAACAATATGGTATATTCATATGGACCAAGTGCAAACTTTCTATATGTAATAGTAGTAATATATTTCATAACGTGGATAGTTTGTTATATAAAAAAGCATAGCAAAGAAAAAAATAATAAATATTTACCAGTATTAGCATTTATTTTTATAATGGCAGTAGCTTTATTAATAAGAGCAGCAAATCCTGGTATTTTAGTAATATCATCATCATTTGCTTTTATTACAAATTTAATGTTCTTTACTGTAGAAAATCCTGACAGTAAATTAATTAAAGAAGTAACATTAGCTAAAAAAACTAGTGATGAATCAAATTATGAAAAGACATTATTTTTATTTAATATGACTCAAGATATAAGAAATCCAATTAATAATATAAATAAAACTTTAAATGAAGCATTAACATCAAAAAATATGGATGAAGTAATGGAACATTTAAGAGAAATAGATAGTTACAACAAAGAATTAAATAGTATAGTAAATAGTGTTTTAGATATATCAAGTGTGGATGCAAGAGATATTAAAGTAATAGATAATGTCTATAATATAAAAAATTTATTAAAAGAAATTATATTGATAAACAAGAAAAAAGCAGAAAATAAAAACTTAGAATTTAGATTTAATATTGATAAAAGTATACCAGAATATTTAAATGGAGACTCAATAAAAATTAAACAAATACTAAATAAATTATTAAATAATGCAATAAAATATACAAATGTAGGATTTATTTCATTGAATGTAACATCAATAATTAAAGTAAATATATGTAGATTAATTATTTATATAGAAGATTCAGGAGTAGGATTTGAAGCAGAAGAAATAGATAAAGTATTAACAAATAAAGACTATGACATAAAAAATGGGAAATTAACTTTGTCAGCAGTAAAAAAGATGTTAAATATAATCGGAGGAACACTTGTATTAAATAGTAAGTATAATGAAGGAAGTAAGTTTACAATAGTATTAGATCAAAAAATAGATAACAGTTTAAAAAGTAATGAACAAAAAGTAATAGAAAAATATAAAGATTTAATAAAAGAAGATAAAAAAGTATTATTAGTAGATGATAATGAATCAAGTATAAAATTAATAAGCAAGATATCAGGACATTTAAATTTAAAAATAGAAAGTGTTATGAGTGGAAAAGAATGTTTAGATAAAATAAGGAATAAAGAAAAATATGATTTAATATTAATAGATGAAGAAATGCCAAAATTATCAGGCTACGATACAATAAAAAAATTAAAAATGATAAATAACTTTAATACACCAGTAATTATGCTAACTAAAAATAGTAATTTAGAATTTAGTAATATACATTTAGAATATGGATTTACAGATTTATTAATAAAACCTGTGACTAAAGAAAGTTTAGCAAATATTTATGAAAAATATTTAAAATAGTAAAATAAATAAAAATTATGATTTTAAATACAAAATTAATTTAAATAAAAAAATATAAATAATTAAACTTTAATATGTATGATAATTTTATTTATAAAATTATAGAAAAATAGTTTTAAAATAATTAAAAATATGATAGAATATATTATAAGTTAAAAGTTTTGATTAGGACATGGTTATTTTAATTTCATAACAAAAGAGAGCTGCATATGGTGAAAAGCAGTTTATGAATAAAATAATTACTACCTATGAACTGGACTTGAAAAAGATTCCCGGTATTTTATGCCGTTATAGAAATTAAGTACAAAAGGATGGTACCGTGTTTTAAGCACTCCTATAAGGAAGTGCTTTTTTATAT
>CANPWS010000051.1 GCA_947584955.1 uncultured Bacilli bacterium
AAAAAAAAACTAGCTGTTATAGTTTTCCAGCTAGTTCTTTACAATTAACTCCTTCTTTTTCTTTAAAAGGACTCGTTATACACACTCGACATATATTATAATCTGATTCGACATCACTAAAAGCAGCTACGATTCCAAAAATAAATGATACTATTGTTGGAATAAAGAATATAGCTACAGCAGCAACAATTCTAAATGCTAATGACTTAGCAGCTTTAGTTATAGCTTTATCATCACTAGATACAACAGCTTTACCTAAATCAACCATTCCTAAAATTATTAATAATAAAGGTATAACTATTTTAAATACAAATAATATTATTCCTACTAATTGCCATATATTTGCTGTATTTGTACAAAAATCAACACCATTACTAACAGTTTCTGTTACTGTTTCTCCAGGCATTTTAACACTCCTCTCTCTTTATAATCTAATTTTAGCTTAAATTAAGGTTCTTGTCAATACTATGTGCCTACCAAATGTCAAATTAATTAAATATTCCCCCACCACCACTGGTATCACAAGAATTAGGATCAGTCAAACAATTTAAACAAATTTCATAATCGTTTTGATAATCACTAAAACCTGATACAACAGTGCCAAATATAAAATTTATTATAGTTGGTACAAAAAATATAGCTACTGCAATTATAATTCTCTTAATTATTTTACTCCTTGCATTACTTACTTTTTTTTCATCTCCTGCAAATACTGCAGTTGCTAAATCATAAATTATAAGAACAATTAAAAGTATTGGTACTCCTATTCTTATAATGTTCATTCCCGTGTTTATATATCCTATTAACTCTTCGTTAAATAAAGTACAATTAACAGATGGAGAGCCTGGTTTAATTGGTTCTGACTCACATGGCTGTAAAACAAATGTTTTTGTACTCTCTACATCTACTTCATTTCCTTTTATTTTTAAAGTATTTGGCCTAAAAGTTGAAAATGATTCATGTGTCAAACGTCCACTTGGGCGTTCCACAGATGCATATAAATAGTATATATTTTGAGGACAAGAATTTCCTACTGATGTTATTTGATTAGTATAATAATGTGCCTCGTCTGTATCATCTGAAGAAGTTGAATCAAAAGTAATAATTGCTGAACTGTTAATACTTTTATATTCTATTAAGGTTTTTTTAGCACTATTATTGTAATATAATATTGCAAAATCACCATTAGTGCTTGCATACCTACAAATTCCTGGATATTCTGATTCACGTTCATTTTTTTTACATGTATCAAAATATAAATCATTTAATATAGCTCCATCTACATTATCATATATTAATTTTGATGATGTAGCGCCTTTAAAAGCTCCAGAATTAATGCTACCATTTGAAACATTATGGCATTCTTTTCCTCCATTATCATAGCAAGTTGATGTCAAGCTATTATCTACATAAGCAGAAGTTGGGCATTTTCCTTCTTGAAGTGAGCTTGCTGCTCCACCTTGTAAATAATGCTCGTTATCATTTGCTGAATCAGTTACTAATTCTCCTAAATCATTTACTTCAACTCCACTACTACCGCTATAAAATTTTGAATTAGTATTATCATAATATATATAATTATAAAATTTCTTACCATTATATTCTTTTTTTCCATTTTTAGCAGTTCCACCATTATACGTAACTTCATATAAACATGTTAATTTAATATTATCTGTCTCATTACTTTTTACTTTACTTTCACATTCGTTGTCATCTGTAGTACATACATCTGCTAAAACTTTTTTATTATTATAGCAAAAAAACATTAGCGTAAGCAAAAATAGTAATAATATATTTTTCTTCATAAATAACCTCATTC
The DNA here is from genome assembly GCA_947584955.1 of uncultured Bacilli bacterium. The sequence goes on from CANPWS010000051.1 coordinate 1,820, forward strand.
CAAAACGACAAAAAATTATAATAATTTATCTTAACGTTATTATATCACAAAAAGTTTAAATAAGAAATAAAAATTTAATTAAAAAAGCTACAATGCAAATCTTTGCTTTTGTAGTTTTAATTTTATTCTTCAATTTTTAATTTTCGATTAAATAATGGTAGTATTTTAGTTAATATATCTTGATTAGTTTCTTTTTGCACACTACCATCTTCATATACTTTTAATATATGATATTTATTTAGTGTATCACTTTCATCTTCGTTAACTTTATCAACATATAAATATACTTCACCATCATATTCTAAAGATTCTAATATTACAACCTTGCTATCATCTTCAAAAGTAATAATATCATATTTATTAAATTTCATAATAACCTCTCTTTATTTCTTTTTAAATACTTGTTCTTTTACTTGATCATAGCCAAATGCTACTCCAGGTATTGCTATTAATAATGCTGGATTAGTTATCAATACTGCTACGGCCGCAGCAATAGTTCCTAGTCCTAATATTGCTAAGCCTTTACTACCAACTTTCTTTAATATTTTTCCTGTTGCATGATGTATACTTTTAATTTTTTTATGTGGTTCAGGTTTTATAGGATCAAGATCTGTTTCATTTGTTAATTCTGATTCTTCTTTTGCATTTTCATCTACTACTTCATATTCTGCATCCACAAAATCATTTGAATTAGGTACTGGTGTAGCTTTTACTGCAACTGGTTCTGGCACTTTAATTTCTGTTTCATCTTCATCTGATTCTTTATATTCAAAATTAACAAGATTATCTGTATTTTCTTTTTCTTTTACTGTTTCTTCTTTTTTATCTTCTTGCTTTTCTTCTTCTTTTACGTTAGTAACTATATCTTCTTCTTTAGCCTCATCTTGTTTTATTTCGTTAATAACAGGTTCTTCTTTTTCTGTATTTTCTTGTACTTCTTCATATGAATCTTGATTTTCATTTTTTTCTTTTTCAATATTTTCTTTTTCAAGTTTTTCTTTTTTATCTTTACTTAATTTTTCTTTTGCTAATAATTTAACATCAGCAAGTAAATTTTCTTCGGATATTATTTCTTGTTTTTTATCCATTAAATTTCTTATTTCTTTTTCTTTTTTATGTATTTCATTTTCAATAGAAAATTTAATACCATATTCTAACTCTGAAGTTATCATATTTTTAAGATAAACTATGCGATCTTCTTTTTCTTCTATATCTTTATTTAATTTATTTACTTCATCAATTTTACCATATACATATTCTTTCCTAGATTCTATACTTGGAGATAATGAATTAATTTTTTCATCTAATTCTATTTCTTTTTTATTTATTTCTTTTAAACTATCTTTAGCTCTTTCTATTATATTTTTCATATCATATTGTTCAAGATCATCTATATTTGATACATTTATATCTTCTATTAATATATCTAATCTTGATATCAATTTATTTTGATCTAAATTGTTTATATTTTTTGGTAAAACTTTACTTGTAAATACTTCTGGAAAATTTTTTATTAAATCATAAATTGGATTTAATACATTCATCCTATCATTTTGTACTTGAGTCTTATTTTTCTTAAGATCTTCTAATGCTAATTTTAAAGAAACATAACTATCCATAATTATAACTTCCTCTCTTACAATGTATTGTAGCAGTTTTTTTTATGATTGTCAATGATTTAAGAATCTCTTTACATCTAATAAATTTAATAAAAATAATGATTTTTAATAGATATTATCTTAATTTTTATTATAATTTTTCTATTAAATTTTTCATAACTATATAATTTATTATCATAGTAAATGGTGTTATTATAATTTTAACTACTATATTTATATATTTTTTTAATAAACTTATATTTATATTAATTAAATAATCTTTTAATATTATCATTATCTTTGATACTGTAATTATTAATATTACTTGATACACTATATATATTATATATTTTATTTTTAAATTTATTTTACTATTATTTTTAAATATTTTCCTTGTTGAAGTTAAATAAACAAATGTTACTCCAAATAATGAACTAATCATATTAGCTATATCTACATTTATTTTTAATAAACTAGTTAATAAGGTATAAATTATTAAATCTATTATCCATCCAATACCAGATAATCCAAAAAATTTAAATGCTTCGACTATTATTTTTTTCATTTTTCTATCCTTTTATATATTTTATAATATACTAACTTATGATGATATATATTAATCTTATTATATTCATATACTAATTCATATTCTGATTTATCTATATTATAATATAAAGTATCATCATTATTTAATAATAGATAATCAAAATTATATTTATTTAAAAAATATTTATAATTTAATTTTCCATTTTGTAAATTATAATATTCAAGCATTATATCTTTCTGCTCTTGAATCTATATAACATTTATATCCTCTATATTCTAAATATCCACCATCATTATAATTTGTATATAATTTTATATTCTTATTTGCATATTTATCTAAATAATTAGCAGCATCATATAAAGAATCATCTTCTTCTTTTAAAAGATTTATATTAGTTATATATAATGAACCTAAAAATAATATTAAGATAATTATTAATATTGTATCTTTTTTTTCTATTTTTAATTTTATTTCTTTTTCTTCTTTTATATATGATTTTAAATTATAACTTAATGGTAAAATACTTACTATTAAAAAATATATTATTCCTTTATAATGATTTAATAATAGGTATAATGTTCCTAAGAATAATAATAAATATCTTATATTAATTTTATTTTTTCTATTTAAATAATATGTTATTAAAATTATGAATATAAATATATAGATTATAAGTCCATTATCTATTGTAAGTGGTTTCATTTCTCCGACTGCTTGATTTATATAACTTATTCCATATGAATTAAATAAATATTTTATTGCTTCTATTCCATATGGATTTATAAATCCTACTAAAAACATTATTATCATTGTTATTATTAAGTTTTTTATATTATATTTTTCATTTTCACAAAAGCTTAATTTAATTGTTCCTAATATATATGGAATCATAAAGATAAATAACATTAAAAATGATGATGAATGAAAATTTATCATTAATAATGCTATTATTGGTAATCCTATTAAATATTTTGAATTTTTATTTTTTATATATAATTCTAATAAATATATTTCTAATAATAAGAATGTTATATCAAATATTTGTGGTCTTGTAGTTAAGACTGACACTGACATCATCATATCTATTATTATTGTAATTAATAATGATATTTTTATTTGATTTTGACTTACTAATAAACATATTTTATATAATAAATATACTATTATAATATTTATTATATTTATTAAAATAAACATTCCTGTTATGCCAAAGTTACTATATACAAGATAGAATATTATATCTGTAAGATGTTGCTGCACTATAAAATTTAATCCTTCATGTATTGTAAATGGTTCTATTTTTATATATCCATTATTTAATATATATTTACCTGTATTTATTAAAAACCAAAAATCATTATTTACTTTAAAAGTATTAAATCCCAAAAATATTATTGGTAAAATAAGAAATACCATTCTTATTTTTTTACTTGGACACCATTTAATATAATCTTTTAATATATTTTTTATTTTAGTTTTCATTGTTACTTTTTTCCTTTGTTTCATGATAATTTTTATCTGTGTTAACGCTCCAAATATTTTCTTTATCTTTTATATTATTTAATATATTATCAATACAGGTTAAAGCACATTCCATTGAATGATCCATATTATTATATCTATGTTGTCCATTTCTTCCTATACAGTATAAATTATCATATTTATTTAAATATTCTTTTACTTTATTAAATTCTTTATAACTACCAAAATATGCTGGATAAGCTTTTTCTACTTTTTGAACATGATAATCTATTATTTTAGTATCATTATCTATTATTCCTATTTTACTTAATTCATTTTGAGCTAATTCTTTTAACTCTTCATTTGTTTTATTCCATAACTCATCATTTATATTACAAAAATATTCTAATCCTAATGAGACTGTATTTTCTATATCTTTTACTAGATAAGGAGACCAGTTATTAAATATTTGTATTCTTCCTAAATTTACATCTGTGCTTTGGACATATATCCAACAATCTGGTATTATGTTATTTATTGTTTTTGTTTTAGTTTTATTTTCTATTTTTAATTTATCTACTATTAATCCAATAGTAATAAAATCTCTATATACTAAATTATTAGCTATATCATTTATTTGTTTAGGTACTTTCTTCATTCCTGATATTAAATTTTTAATAGGCATTGAAGATATTAAATAATCTACTTTTATTTCTTCTTTTATACCTTTATTATTTTTATATATTATACTTGTAATTTTATTTTTATCATTATTTATTTTTAATACTTCACTATTTTTTAATATTTTTCCACCATTTTCAGTTATTATTTTTTCCATCTCTTCATACATTTCACCAGGTCCATATTTTGGATAATAAAATGATTCTATTAATGATGTTTCTTTTTCTTTATTTTTTATTTTTAATGCACTACATATTGCATCTTTTAATACTTCTTTTATTGATAATCCTTTTACTCTTTGACTTCCCCAAGATGCATCTATTTGATTAGGATTTACTCCCCATAATTTTTCTGTATACCCTTTAAAAAATATTGTATATATTTTTTTTCCAAAACGATTTATATAAAAGTTTTCTAAATTGTCTTCATCTTTTTTTATTATTACACTTTTAATATAACTAAATCCACAATTTATAGTATTTATAATTCCTAAATTTTTAATTGTATTAAAGTTTAATTTTACTGGATAATCAAAAAACTTTTTATCATAATATATTCTAGATACTCTATTTCTTATTAATAATACTTTGTCTTCTTTTTCTGGATCTAATCCATTTTCATCAAAACATTTATTTGTTCCTAATTTTAAATCATCATAACTACCTGATGCTTGTACTTTTAATATATCTTTCCATATTTTGCTTACTCTTTCGTCTTTAGTAAAAAATCTATGTCCTCCAAGATCCATTCTATTTCCGTTATAATTTATTGTCTTGGATATTCCTCCGACTACTTCTTCTTTTTCTATTATTATTACTTCGTAATCTTTACTTTTTTGAAGTAAATAATATCCTGCGGTTAGACCAGCAGGTCCTGCTCCTACTATTACTACTTTTTTCATATTTAATTCTCATTTCTATTGTTACTAATATTTATTTTTAAAAATGATATCCACATTTTTCACATAAAGTAATATTTTGTTCTAATTGTGCTCCACAATTAGGACAAATTTTTGTTTCTTGTATACTTTCTTCTTCTTTTATTTCGTTATTAATATTGTTATTGTTGTTATTATCGTTATTATTATTTTCTACTATATTATTTACGTTAGTTATTGATGAATTATCAACTTCATTATTTTTTGTTTCTATTTGATTTTTATATAATATATTATGTCCTGCTAATGCTATGATACCTATACAAAGTAAGTAATATCCTAAATCTTTAGATAGATTATCTATTCCAGACCATAAATCTATATTTATATATATTACATAAATTATTAAAACTGCACTTGATATAAGAGTTAATTTTTTTTGACCTATTTTTTCTAATTTTAACACGAAATTATTATTAAATAATTTAGGCACATACTTTTTAATGTAATCTTTAAATATTACTATTATATTTACTATTATTAATATTAGTATTAATTTACCTTTCGGATCTTTTATTAAAGCACTACCTTTAAATTCTGCACCAAAAATGGTACCATTATAATATGGAAATAATAATCCTAAGAAAAATGCTACTAATCCTACTACTGCTAAAATTCGCTTTGTTTTTAATAAATTTATAATATTGTTTATATCTATTTTTTTACCTTTCATACTTACTCCTTCTAAACTCTAGGGTAGTAAAGCATATTTTATATACAAACTACCTATTTTTCCCTATCTAAAAATATTCTCTATCACGCTATAATTATATCAATAATTATTAAATTTTTAAATAGTTTTAATAAATTTATTTTAATTTTATTATTACTAAATAATAAATAACAGATAGAATTATTCTTCTATTATTTTAAGAATCTACAATTTTCATAGGAAACAATATTTTAACCCTTCGGTATTTCAGCACAATCGAAATGTCCCGTTTCATTATTATAATATGATACGGCATATATATCGGTATTGTAGCCTTTACCAAAAGAGTCGTGCGTTTTATATGTATTCAAATGCCATATTTTTTGTGCCCACGAATTAGACTCTGATGCTCCGCTCGTGAAAAAGATTTCATCCGCGTTACAACCTAATGCTTGAGCACAACTTTCACGTGCCTGTTCAATTAATTG
>CANPWS010000052.1 GCA_947584955.1 uncultured Bacilli bacterium
AATGCGTGCCAATTCTTGGGTCTAAGCATACTCCATCTATAATATCTTTTGTATTTAATCCTTTTAGTTCTGCATATGTATCAAGTTCATTAAAGTATGCAACTCTTAATGCTAAATATGTATTTGAAAAAAGCTTTACTGCCTCTGCCTCTGTTGAATTCATATATAATACCGGTATATCTTCTTTTAATGCACTTTCATGTAATAATTTTGCAAATTTTTCTGCTCTTGCACTTTTTTCTCCAACAATAATTCTTGATGGATATAAATTATCATATAAAGCTTTCCCTTCTCTTAAAAATTCTGGAGAAAACATTATATTATCTATATTATATTTTTTCTTCATATTTTCTATAAATCCAACTGGAATAGTAGATTTAACAACCATTGTTGTATCTATTTCCATTGATTTTACTTTTTCTATTATATCTTCTACAGATGATGTATCAAAAAAGTTTTTATCTGGATCATAATTTGTTGGTGTACTTATTACAACAAACTCAGCTCCTTCAAATGCCTCTTTATAATCTAAAGTTGCTTTTAAATTTAAATCCTTTTCTTCAAAATACTTCTCTATATATTCATCTTGAATAGGGCTTGTCCTATTATTTATCATTTCTACCTTTTCTGAAACTATATCCAAAGCCACTACTTCATTTTTTTCACTTAATAATGTTGCAAGAGATAATCCTACATATCCTGTTCCTGCTACTGCTATTTTCATTATTATATTCCCCCTTATATTATTGAATGGTTTATCCTCTAAATAAATTAAATATTCTATTTTTGCCAATCTTTATTTCTAAATAATCAATCAGTTTATTTTGAATATAGGCAGTTAAAATAGCTGCAAATAATACTATTATATATTGAATAAACCAATTAGCATTTTCAATGAAATTTTTTACAAAATATACATATAAAATATGCCATAAATAAATCCATAATGATGATTTGCTAATAAATACTATTATTTTTTTCACATTCATATTTTTAAATTCAAATTTTTCAAATAGAGCAAACAAAAGATAAGAAGCAAATAAAGAATAACTAATATAATATAACTTAGGTGGATATTTAAACTCAGATATTCCTAGTAAACACTTGTTTTTATAGTAATAAATTGTTAATCCACTAAAAACAAGTAATGATATTGCAGAATACTTAATTTTAGCTTTTCTAGATATATTTTTCATGTCTATTCCTAACATTACAATTAAACCATATCCGATAGAATAGCTTAAAATATAATTAAAAAATGGATTTAATTGATAAACACCTAAATTTATTAATATTTCATGTAATGTTAATAATACAATAATTATTAAATATTTTTGAAAATTAGTGCATTTATTTAAAACTTTTATAAATATTGGAATAAAAATAGCACATAGCAAATATACTCTAATTATCCAAACATAACCAATACCATCTAATAATAAGTAGCTTTCTATTATGTTTCTTAATGAAAACGGATATTTATGATTAATTAACAAAAATAATAGGCATCCATTAAAAAAAATTGTTAAAAAAATCCATGTAGGAAAAACAAGCCTACTTATTCTTTTTTTTAAATACTCAAAATTCGACATTTTTATTTTGTATGAATAATTAGCAAGATATCCAGATATTAAAACCATCAAAGGAACGTCAAAAACCCTAAGTTGCATAATTACCTTGTTTGTGCATACATGAGCTAATATAATCAATAATAAACCAATAAATTTTAAAATATCTATCATATCTTTTCTTTTTTCCATTTTTAACTTTATCCTTTCTACTTTTCAAAAGCTTACTAATTTATATAAATCTTTAATAATTTTTTTATTATACTCATTATTTATTTTTTTTGCTTATCTTTGTATTATAATCGAAAGTTCTTGGTTTAATTATATTATACCCTACTACAATACTATTAGGTGGAACATCTTTTGTTACTATTGCATTAGCTCCAATATATGAATCATGACCAATTGTAATAGGACCTAATACACAAGCTCCAGCAAAAACAAAAACACCATCCTCTAAAGTAGGACCTCCATTATTCATAATTTTATCACCTATTACCTTGGCATTTCCGCCTAAAGTTACATTCTGGTATATAAAACAATTATTACCAATTTTAGCTCCTCCATGAATTACAACGCCTAATCCGTTATGTGGTAATTGAAAATTTTTTCCGATTTTTACAGAAATTGGAATGTCTCAAGAACAAATAACTCTTAATAATTTATTATATATTTTTAATTTTTTTGTCTATAAACCCATTTTTCAGCAACACGCATATTATCCCTCCTTAAAAACTAAATTTTACATTTATTTTTAAATAATTTCCTTATTACTTCTAAAAAAGTATTTCTATATATAAATATATTTATTACGCATATGAATATAGATACTATTATAAATGTAATAATTGATAAAATAATCCATTCAAAATAATTACTTACAAATATATTATTTATTAACAAATGAATAATGAAAATTATTAATACTTCAATGTATAATATAATAACATATTTAAAAGAATGAAGTAAATCCATATTTAATATATTTTTTGAAGCATAAACTATAAAACCTATAGACCTAATTAACATAGAAATAAGTGTTCCAATTGCTACACCAACCAAACCATATTTTATAACTAATAAAACAGATAAAGCGATATTAACCACAGGTTCAATAATTGAAAAATTACGAGTTTGTTTAAAGTGTCCCTTCGCAAAAACTACATTTGAAAAAGGTAATCTAATAATATAAGAAAGTTCTGCAAAAACTACTAAATATGCAAAAATATTGTTTATATAATTAATATCTGTTATATTTCTAGTATAAACTTTAATAAAAGGCAATATTAATATTAAAGTACATGAAAAAATAATAGCAACAATTGTATAAAACAAAAATGCATATATATTAAATTTTTCTTTTATTTCTTTTTTATTATCATTAACTAAGACTTTTCCGAACATGGCTTCTATTCCTGATGTAAAAGATAGTACAATTGATCTAATTCCAGTAATAACAACATTATAAATTGAATATATAGATACATTAATAATATTAGTAAAAACGGTCAAAACAATAATATCTGTATTGCTCTGAACAGTGAATGCAATATGATGTATTAAACAATCCCATTGTTTTGTTAATTTATAATTTGTTTTTCTGTTAATTTTATATTTATATTTTCTGTTAAAAAATATTCTTAAAAATACTGGTCTTAAAATATAACTAAAAGAACTTACTAGATATACTAGTTGAACATTACATTTAAATTTTATTAAACTAAAAATTAATAATAAATTTAAAATATAAGATACAGAATTAGCAATATTAATTATATAATCTTTCTGGTCAGCTCTAAGAAATAAGGTATATATCATTCCAAAAAAGTATTCGAATAATTTACTTAAAGATATTATAATAATTAAAGATAAAACATACCAATAATTAAATTGTCTTACAAAATACGGATAACAGATGCAAAGAAAAAATAAGTAAATTATAAAAAAGAATCCTATTCGTCTAAAGAATTTACTTGAAGCTCCCAAAATTGAACTAATTTCTTCAGAATCTTTTTTTACTAAAGGTCCATATAATGAATACATTATTACTGAACCTATTCCCATTTCTAGTAAACTTATATATGCAACAAACTGAGTAATTGAAGAAACTAAGCCATTAACTTCTGATCCAAAAGTTTTAATAATTAAAATAGGAATTATAAAATAATAAATTAATGAAATAGCTTTTTGAATTAATGATGAACTGACATTTAATAAAATATTCTTTTTATTACTCATCTTATACCTCCTATCTATTTATATAAATTATTTCTTTATAGACGAAATATCTAACATTTTGCCAAATTTCAAATCGTATTCCTTTGGATTAAATTTTGCATAACCTGAAGCTGGATAAAATGTAGTTTCTCCAAAATATAATTGCCCATTTATTTCATACCAATCCACTCTAACAAATGGTATATCTTTTGCTAACTTCCTAGAATATTCAATCATTTTATCATAATTTTTATTTTTCATTATACTAATATCATTCTTATGATTTCCCTCTGTTAAAGGCATTAAGTTCCAATCAATGTCAAAATAAGTCTTACACATTCCTTCAGAAAAAAATCTATCAGAACAAACTAATGTAAATTTAGGAATTCCATTAAAACAAAATACTTTATAATCTGTTAAATCATTATTTTTACCATTCTTCATAAATTCTTCAATAATAATCCTAGGTTTTATATTTTTATATGCCCACTCTCTTCCAGTCCAAAACCAATTATATTTTAAGGCTTTTGTAATTTTTTCTTTTGCTTCTAAAATATTAAATTTTTCTTTATTCTTACAAATAATAACACTACCAGAATCATGAGTACATTTGATAACAAATTGATTGGGTAATTTTGAAAAATCTATTTCATCAAATTTATTATAAACTCCAATAGTTGGTATTACATACTCTTCTCCAAAATTTTCTTTTATAAACTTCTTTACTTCATATTTATCAATCATATCACTATATTTTGGATTTTTATCATATAGTTTTAACCATTGGATTTTTTCATTAAATGTAAGTGGATTTTTTAAATTTAGTTTTTCATTTAACATATATCTATACTTCATTTTTAAATATACAGTATCTGGAAGTTTTCTTACCAACAATCGTATTATTTTTTTTAACATATTATCACTTACCTTTTCTTTCTTCACTATAAAACTTTTGTAATTCTTGTCCAATACTTTTAGCGTTATAACCTGCTTCTTCTATTTTTTTTATATCATTACTAGTTCTTTCTCTTAAATTTAATTGCAAAATTTCATTACTCCATACTGACATTTTTTCAGTCAAAGGAATTCTTTTTATAAAATTTGTAACTTCAACCGCTTCTGGAAAACCAGTAGACAAAATTGTTTGTAATCCCGTTGCTTGTGCTTCAATAGCAGTAGTACCAAATCCCTCGTAGTATGATGTACCTAGGAAAATATCAAATGCCATGTAATAATTATAGACGTCATTGTGATTGCCAACTAGCAATACATATTCACTTAAATTTAATTCATCAATCGCATTTTGAATAACAACTCTCGATGGACCTTCTCCAACTATCATAAGTCTATAATTATTATTTTTTTTATATACATCATTAAATACTTTTATGAGAAATAATAAATTCTTTTGACTTGAAAGTCGGCTAACAGTACCAATGACAATTTGATTGTCTAAATTAAATTCTCTTCTTATTTTATTTCTAACGCTTTCATTAAATTGAAATTTAGGTAAATCAATACCATTTTTTATAACTCTTACTTTTGATTTATACTTCTTTCCAAATCCCCAAATACCAGCTTCAACAGAGCAAGCAAAGTAGTCAGTTGCAAAATTAACTGATAACTTTTTTAATATTTTCTTAATCAAGACATTAGGCTCTTTCGGTAAATATCCGGTCGTTCTAGAATGAAGTATTCTTTTTTTAATACCATATTTTTTAGCAAAGTAAAGAGGAAAAAATCCAGAACTTACATCATGTACATGAATTACATCTGCTTTTTCTTTTATTATTATTTCTTTTAATTTTCGCTTATATTTTTTATAATTTTTTAAATCAAAATGTGGTAAATTATAATATCTGCCACCTATTGATAGAAATTCTATAAGTTTTTCACTTTCTATATCATTATTTTTAATAACAATAAATTCTATTTTGTTTCTATCTATATTTTTATACCAATCTACTAATCTTGATTCAATTCCTCCCGTATTAAAACCTGGTATATAATGAATTACTTTAATTTTTTTCATAAAGCCTCCTAAAAAATTTATAAATTTTTGATTAATTTATTATCATAATCAACACCACATATATCTACTACTATAAATAGAAAAGTGATAAAAGCATTAGCATAAAAATCAGTTATAAACATTCCTGATAATAATATAAATAATATAATATATTTATATTTGTTATTTTTATTTTTTTTAAAATAAGTAAAAATAAGTAAAAATATAATGATTGTTATAATTAACCCATTTTGTGCAAGAGTTTGGATTAAGAAATTATGAGGTATAGTAATTAAAGTTCTAATTTCTTCTCCTGTAAAACCAGCTCCAAACAATATTGTTTTAATATTAGAAGAGAATACCTCCAATCCTTTATAAATTAAACTAAATCTTCCATTATCATCAAGTATGCCATTTATTCCTGCTCGAATAGAAATTAAATAATTTATACTCACAAAAGCTAATAGCATTGATGAAACCGTTAATAAAATTATTTTTAAATTCGGTCTTTTTAAAAATTTTATACCAATAATAAAAAATAGTACTAAGAAAAGAGATACTATACCTGTACGAGAAGTATTTAATATCATTGCAATCAGAATTATTAACATTTTTATTATATTACTTAATTTCAAGCGATTGTCTATTAATTCAATGAAGAGTATCAAGAAGCCTATACCCATAAATACTGGCAACACACTAGCGCCTCTAAATAGGCAAAAGAAACTAACCCTATTAAAACCATAATACTCAATAATCCCTATATCTAAATTTAAATAATAATGTAACCACCATTGAATTAACATACAAATAGCTGTCGCAATACAAATATCAGAAAATAGAAACATTAATTTTTTACAATCTATATTTTTTAAAGGTAGTTCGCTTTTTACATTAAAAGTAATCATTATAGGAATTAACATCAATAAAATCTGAATTGTTTCTATAATTGACTTTGAAATATCAGTAGCCCAAAGAAGTTCCAATACTAAAATTAAAAATACAATAATAAAAACTAACATAGATGTTTTAGTAATTTTTTTATAATATTTCATAAGTACTATCATATATATAACTAAAAATATATTATACCAAGAAAAAATATGATTCATTGATATTCCAAAGATTCCTATATACGACATTGGTAAAGATAAAAGTAGTACTTTAAATAATTTAATAATAATGTTTTCTTTTTTATTCATTAATAATGACAACATAATTATACTGGTTGCAAAAAATCCTAAAGTTTCATTTAATAAATACAGCATAATTATAATTACTCCTAAAACAATAAACATAAAATACTCGCCAACCTTCTAATTAGTTTCTTTTAATTTACAATAAACACTTTCTAATTTTTTAACTTCACTATTTATATTAAAACTTTCTGAAACCTTTAATTTACGTTTACTTAAATCATTCTCTTTTGATAAAGAAATTATATGATTGCACCAATCATATATGTTAGGTTGATGATTGCTTAAAAATTCTATATTAGGTGAAATAATAACATCTTTAGGTACACATTGTGATACTAATACAGGTAATCCTGAAACCTGAGCTTCAACAGCCACCATACCTAAGCCTTCATATTTTGAAGGAAACAAAAAAATATCAAATGCAGAATAATATTTGTAAATTTCGCTGTTTGCTGGTATAAAAATTATTTTGTCTAAAACATTTTTTTTATTAGCATAATCAATAATAAAACTTTTTAATTCTCCATCTCCACATAGCATTAATTTATAGTTTTTTTGAATATTTAAAAGATTAGAAAAAATATCGATTATATATTTATGGTTTTTAGGATCATCAAATCTACCAACATGACCTATTAACACTTCATTATTTATATTGTACTTATCTCTAACTTCATTTCTAAAAATGTTAGAAAAAGTAAATTTTTCATAATCAATAGCATTATTTAAAATTAAACATTTTGAATTATCATTAGCAATTTTTTTTCCAAATAGCCATAAATTAGCTTGTTTAGAACACCCCATAAAATAATCTGCTACATATTTAATTCTTGATTGTAATATTTTTTTTATAATAGCAGAAATTCCTTTGCCATTGGAAGTACTATGACTATGACTTATAGTTTTAATACCATATTTTTTAGCAATGCTCAAATAGATTGAAGCTACACTATCAACATGTCCGTGAACAATATCATATTCTTCTTTATGTTCTTTTAAAAATTCTTTCCAAGCTTTAACATAAGAAATATGATTATAAACTTTATATCTTGGTAATCTATAAATTTTTCCACCTAATTTTGTTATTTCATCTTCATAAATACCTTTTTTCTTAAAATGAACTACAAAATCAAATTGTAATTTGTTTTTATCAATTTTCCTATAAACATTCATAATCATTGT
>CANPWS010000053.1 GCA_947584955.1 uncultured Bacilli bacterium
CGCAACAATACAAGAAATAATATTAGTAGGTTGGACATCACCATGATGTGAAGCAATAGCATTAATTATTACCTCATCTTCATTATATTTTTTTGCTAAATCAACGCCAATTTGTACATGACTACCTTCCATTTCAAAATCAATAGCTTTACCAATATCATGTAAAAGACCCGCTCTTTTTGCCATATTAACATTGACACCAATTTCACCAGCAAGTAATCCTGCTATTCTAGCAACTTCAATAGAATGTTTTAAAGCATTTTGACCATAGCTACTCCTAAAGTGAAGTTTACCAACTATTTCTACTAAATCAGGTTCCATCTTAGATAGTCCCAATTCATATAGAGCTTCTTTTCCATATTCTTTAATTTTTTGATTTACATCATTGCACATTTTATCATATAACTCTTCAATTCTAGCAGGATGAATTCTACCATCTTTTATCAAATTTTCCAAAGTAAGTCTTGCTATTTCTCTTCTTAAAGGATCAAAACTAGAAATAACAATTGCTTCTGGTGTATCATCAATAATTAAATCAACACCTGTTACAGATTCTATCGTTCTAATATTTCTTCCTTCTCTGCCTATTATACGACCTTTCATATCATCGCTTGGTAAAGATATAACTGAAACAGTTTGTTCATTTGTAATATCGGCAGCATATTTCTGCATACAAGTAACAAGCATTTCTCTTGCTTTATCATCAACTTCTAATTTAGCTTCAGTTTCTTTTTCTTTAATGTATGAAGCTATTTCTTTATTCATTTTTTCTTCAATAATTTTCATAATAGCTTCTTTAGCTTGTTCTTTTGTAAATTTACCTATTTTCTCAAGTTCTTCAAGTTCCTGTTTCTTTATTTCTTCCATTTCTTCTGTCATATCTTGAATCTTTTTTTGTTTTTCTAATAAGTTATTTTCTCTTTCCTCTAAAGCATTTTCCCTATTTTGTAAAGTTACATCTCTTCTATCAATATTATTTTCTCTTTGTAAAAGTCTAGTTTCAGATTCTTTGATTTCATTTTTTTTCTCTTTTATTTCTTTCTCATTTTCTAATTTTAATTTATGAATTTCTTCTTTTGCTTCTAACAAAGAATCTCTTTTTAATTTTTCACTATCTTTTTTAGCTTTTTCAATAATTAATTCAGCTTTATTTCCATTCTTTTTTATTTTTAAATAATTAATTATTATTAAAATAATTGCACCTAAAATAAGACCAAGAATAAACATTAAAATGGAGAAAGTTGTATTATTCAATAAAAAACACCTCCATTCCTATATAATTTATAGAAAAATTACTATCAATTTAAACTATATAGTACCATTGTATCTTTAATTTTATTTGTTGTCAAGAAATTAGACAAGAACTTTTCAATTTTTGCTAAAGTCAAATAAATAAACAATGACTAAATAGATAACCAAAATAGGAATTTAAAAATTACTAATATTTAATTATTTTTTTCTAGTTATATGTATTTATGTTTTATAAATAAAAAAGACACTATTAATTAGCATCTTCTACATTAGTCTCTATTTCTTCTTTTAAATTTTTTTTGCCTTTCTTTACATCTTTTTTATTTTTACTTATTCCATAATATTGTCTTATTTTTGAATCTACTTCTTTTGCTAGTTCTTTATTTTCTTTAAATAATATTTTTACATTTTCTTTACCTTGACCAATTTTATTTCCATTATATGAATACCAAGCACCACTTTTTTCAATAATATTAGCTTCCACGCCTAAATCAACAAGTTCTCCTTCATAAGAGACACCTTGTCCGTACATTATATCTACTACAGTGCTTTTAAAAGGTGGAGCCACTTTATTTTTTACCACTTTAACATTAGTTCTATTTCCTACGACATCATTACCTAATTTTATTTGTTCGCCTCTTCTTATATCAAGTCTAACAGACGCATAATATTTAAGTGCTTTTCCTCCAGGAGTTGTTTCAGGATTACCAAACATAACTCCTACTTTTTCTCTAAGCTGATTAATAAATATAACTATTGTATTTGTTTTATTTATTGATCCAGATAATTTTCTTAATGCTTGACTCATTAATCTTGCTTGAAGTCCAACATGTGAATCTCCCATTTCTCCATCTATTTCAGCTTGAGGTACTAATGCCGCAACTGAATCTATTACAATAATACTAACAGCTTCACTTTTGACTAGAGCATCACAAATTTCTAATGCTTGTTCACCAGTATCAGGTTGACTTAATAATAATTCATTTATGTCAACTCCCAAATTAGAAGCATAAACTGGATCTAATGAATGCTCAGCATCAATAAAAGCAGCCCTTCCTCCTTCCTTTTGAACTTCTGCTATTGCATGAAGAGCAAAAGTTGTCTTACCAGAAGATTCTGGTCCAAATATTTCAATAATTCTACCTTTTGGATAACCTCCAACACCAAGTGCTATATCTAAAGAAATTGAGCCACTAGGAGACACATCTATTTCAGCATTTTCTTGTTCCCCTAATTTCATTATTGCCCCTTTTCCAAATTGCTTTTCAATATCTGCAAGAACTTGTGATAAAGCCTTGTCTTTCTCATCTATCTTACCCATAATTCTCCCTTCTATCACAGTACAACCACATTTTATAATATATTTAATTAATTGTCAATAGTTTTTCAAACGATTGTTCGCCATTTTTTGAAAATTATTACAAAAATAAGAAAAAAAGGCTTTTCTTACTTCTTTAAAACCTTTTTCTTATTTTTATATTGCTTATTTATTATCTTTTCTGAAAGTATCATAACTTCATCTTCAGAAACTTCTTTTGATATTCCATATAATCTTTTAAGATCATTTACCATAGTAACATACATAGAAACTGCTTTTTCATAATCATTATTTATTACAATATTGACCAGAATATCATAAATATAGTTTTCAAAATAATAAGATGCTACTTCTTCACTATTTTCATCTTCTAACATTTTTTTACTTATTTCTGGTCCTACAAACTCATATTCTGCTAAAAGTGGATAATATTTACTATCATTTACTAATATAGTATCTCTAAAATTTCTCATTACATTAAGGCCATAACAATCATCATCCATTCCGAAAATATTACAAATAGTAGTAGTTAAAAAGCAATTTGATCTTTCCTGATAATTAGCACTTTTTTCAAAATGACTACAAGCTTTATCAGATTTTGGATAATATTTACAAAAGTGAGTACAAAAATATTCTCCATATCTATTAATATCTGTTTTATCATAATGACCACAATCATCACAAGTATAATAAGCCATTTATTTCACGCCTTTCTTAAAATTCGGCATTATTTTATCATACAAATACTTAAAAGTCAATTAAATAACAGATTATGTATGATACCTTATCAATATAAGAAAATGAAATATATAATTTAATTAAATATTAATTTAGTTTAAAAAAAACTAGATATGTATTTTTTAATATCTAGCTAAATAAATTTTATTTATATTATTATATTTTTTATCTTTCTTTTATGTAATCTTTTGCCATTATATAATACTTAATACCTGAAACTACAGATAATACTGCTGCAAGAGCAAGTAAGAAATCTGATACTCTAAGTGGAATAAGTTCAAATGGAATATTGTAAAATAAAGTAAAAGCTAGTCCAAACATTAAAGATGCCGTTTTATATTTAGCTACTTTTATTGCAGCTACTGCTTTACCTTTATTTCCAATAATCATCTTTATTGAATCAACTATAATATCCCTAGCAATGATAACAACTGCAATAATAGGGCTAACCATACTCTCACAAGCTAAAATAACAAGAACAGTATTAGTTAAAAGCTTATCTGATATCGCATCTACCATTTTACCAAAATCTGTTACCATATTATATTTTCTAGCAATATATCCATCAAAAAAATCAGTAAGCGATGCAATTATAAATATAATACCTGCAATAGGATATTTTAATTCTATTTGTATATTACCATTAAATAAATATGTAGGCATATCAATTCCTATTTTTTCAAAAGGAAAAAGTAACAATATCATAATTATAAACGACATAATGATTCTAGATATTGTAATCTTATTTGCTGTATTCATACTACCTCCTAATAACATAAGTTATATCACTATCTGAAAAATCGTCTCCTAATTTACTGCTTATAACAAAATATGTTCCTAATATTAATATAATGAAAATCACAATAACAATTATATATTTAGGAATAGAAACTTTATTTTTCTTATTTAATGTATATGGTGATATAAATTCTTTCTTTTCTTCTTTTCTATTTCGCTTTGCTTTTTCAATAGTATCAATAGGTATTTTTGATGTATAATCAAATAAATACTCATTAAATTCATCAACTAAGGCTTCACCATCTAAACCTAAATATTTAGCATAATCTCTAATAAAATATTTTAAATAAAATAAATCATCAAAGTCTTCCCTTTTACCTTCTTCAATACTAATAATTTGACTAGGCCTTAATTTTAAATCTTCGGCAGCTTCTTCAACTGAGACACCATTTTCTTCCCTTTTCTCTTTTAACCTAATTCCTATATCTTTCATGTTTTTTCCTTTCAAATACAAAAATAATATCTTATAAGCCACGTTCTGTCTCCAAAAGGAGGGTAAACATTTATCTATGAATTAAAATTCATCCATTTTTAAGTTTAATTCCCTAAAAAAAGTTCCTCTACCAAAATTTGAGTTTCTCACTTGTGGGGTTTACCGCGTTTCACTCTATTTATTTCTAAATAGACTCGTCTCTGTGGCACTTTACATCATTTTATTCATAGAAAAACCTTAGAATAAAACGACGCCGTCAAGCATATAGCTTGCCTTAGGTTATTTTTTCCCTAAGCACAAACACTACTACCATCTCAGGATAGTGTGAGCGTGGACTTTCCTCTACACATAAAATATGCAGCGTTTACCCAGATATCATTCTTCTTTTCCTAAAACAATTTTTTCTAATTGAGAGATTCTCCTTAATAAATCAACATTAGTAACTTCTTTATTGTCACCATCTGATTTAATAGCTTCAATACTTGATTTTAAATTTCTTACTTCTTGTTTTAATTCTTGATTTTCTTGTATCAAAGCATTTCTTTCTTTTTCATAAGCTCTTATTATTGTATTATATTCATTATAATCACGAATAATAATATCCAAAAATTTATCTACTTCTTGAAGTCTATAACCTCTAGCATCAATTTTAAATTCTTTTTCAAGAATATCTTGAATAGTTAAAGAAATCTTGTCGCGGTTCATCATATCACCTCTACAATAAAATTATCTCAAAAAAATTTTATTTTGTCAATTTATAATAACCTAAATGTTAGCTTTTTTAAGATAAATTTGAAATATAATAAATCTAAGCTTAAAATAATATATTAATTATCATAAATGAAAAAGTAAAAATATTTTATCATAAATTAAATAATAATGCAAATCACGCTAAATAATTTTACCTTTAATCATTTATCTTAAAATAATATTGTAAAAATTATTGTTATATTTGATATGCTTATGATATAATAGATATAGTAAAAGTATAATAAAAGGAGATATAAATATGCTAGGAACTATATCAAAAATTGAAAATAATATAATATATTTAAAACCATCTATTAATATATATCAATTTGGTAACATTATTAATAAGCATGTAATATTTGAGGATAATAGTAAAATTGTTGGAGAAATAATAGATATAAATGAACAATATATAAAAATCACAGTTGTTGGGGAAATAATTGATCAAGATTTTATATATGGTGATTTAAACAATCCATCATTCAATTGTAAATGCAGATTAATTACTAAAGAAGAATTAGATATTATTTTTGCTATTACAAATGATTATTATCTTACTTTGGGAAAATCTGCTTTATATAAAAACTATGATATAAATTTAAGTATTAACCCATTTTTCTCAAATCATTTTGCTATTTTAGGTAATAGTGGTTCAGGAAAAAGCTATTCATTAACAAAAATAATACAAAGTATTTTTGCAGATGAAAAAAAAGTTCCATTTAAAAGTAATATTTTTTTGTTTGATGCATATGGAGAATACCAACAAGCATTTAATGATATTGGAAAGTATAATTATAATTTAAATTATAAATTATATACAACAGATATGAATGATACAAATAATCAATTAATAAATATACCATTTTTCTTGTTAAAGCAAGATGATATTGCACTTTTATTAAATGTAGAAGATATAAGACAAATACAAATAATTGAAAAAGCTTTAAAACTAGTTATATATTTTACAGAAAACACTAATAGTACAGATATACTTGAACAAAAAAATGATATAATTGCAAGATGCTTATTAGATATTATATTTGGAGGTAAAAACACTTCAGAAATCAGAAATAAATTAGTATCAATTATAACAAAATTTAATACACCAGAAATTAATTTAGATATTAACTTAACAAAAGGTGGTTGGACAAGAAGTATAAGACAATGTTTGTATATTGAGGATGGCAATAAATTTGCAGATATAGAATTAGTAATTAACTATTTTGAAACATTTATAAAAAATGATTTTGAACTTAAATTTCCAGATAGTAGCTTTCAATATAGCATATTAGATTACTATAACGCTTTAGAATTTGCACTAATTAGCGAGGGAGTTTTTAATAGTGATAAAGTATTTGATTATGCTAATATTTTAAAGGTTCGTTTAAATTCTTTAATTAACAGTGAATACGCAAAATTTTTTGAAGTAAATGGTTATATTTCTGAACCACTATATATTAAATCTCTATTAACAACTAACGATAATAGAAAAGCTCAAATTATTAATTTTAATATTAATCACTTAGATGATAGATTTGCTAAAACTATAGTTAAAATATATTCTAGGATTCTATTTGATTATATTACAAATCTAGAAAGCAGGGCTTCTATGGCATTTCATATTTTACTTGAAGAAGCTCATAGATATGTTCAAAACGATAAAGATACTGAAATTTTAGGATATAATATATTTGATAGAATTACTAAAGAAGGAAGAAAATTTGGAATTTTATTAGGATTAATTTCCCAAAGACCATCAGAAATTTCTGAAACAGCAATATCACAATGTAGTAACTTTTTAATATTTAAAATGTTCCATCCAAAAGATTTAGAATTTATTAAAAGTATTGTACCTAATATTGATGAATCAATGTTAAATAAAATCAAAGCACTTTATCCAGGATGTTGTATGATCATTGGTAATGCTTTTAAACTACCAAATATTGTAAATATAGATAAACCTAACCCTGGACCACAAAGTAATAATTGTGATATTGTAAATACCTGGTATATAAAATGATAATGAAAGATTAACTATCATTATCATTTTTTTCATATTTATCAGAAAGCTTAAATGGTGTATAATTTATAATATTTTGCTTTTTTAAAAGTTCATAAATATTTGAAGCTCCTACAAATGAAAAAATAGATACCCAAATACTATAGAAAAATGATATTTTATAAAATGACATTGAAAACGGTATTCCAATAACAAAACTTAATATTAAATTGGTAATAAAGATATGATTTTTGTTATTAATAAAAGGTAATAATTTAATTTTTTGAATAATAGCCATATTAATTATACTAACAACCATTGATATCAAAAGACAATTTATAAATTCATTAGTAACTAATATATCCATAATTTCTCTTTCTAAAAAAGCAAAATAGCAAATTAAAATTCATGTTAATCACGTATAATCTAATTATATGATATTTTCACATATAATTAGAAACTCCTTTCTTTAATAATTTTAAGAAAATTTAATTATATTTCTAAAAAATGTAATAATTAAAATATAAAATACAGATTTTAATTATTAAAGTAACTATTCTAATTTACACTTTTATGTCTTACAAAATTATATATTAAGAAAGTTTTTTCGTACTTTACGAACAACATTTTATTAAATGATAAATTTATTAAAATCTTTAAATAATAGTTACTCTTACTTTATTATATTTTATATACTTAAATATTTAAAATTAATTAGCACAGAAATTATTATAATTTCAAAAAAACAGGACAATCAAATGTCCTGTTTAATACATTTATGGCGCCTAATGTAGGACTCGAACCTACGACCTATCGGTTAACAGCCGAGTGCTCTACCGACTGAGCTAATTAGGCA
>CANPWS010000054.1 GCA_947584955.1 uncultured Bacilli bacterium
CTAAAAGCAAATATTTCCTTAAAAACAATTAGCCAAATAACTGGTAAGAGTAAAGATGAAATATTAAAAATTAAAAAAGCAATGCTAAATTAAATTTAACAAAAATTTTTTCAAGAATATGGAAATCTTACAAAAAAATTAGACTAAAATTTTATAGTCTAATTTTTATTATAAAGCTTTGCATTTATGATTTATAATATATTTTTTGATATGTACCATCATCTTTTTGATATTCTATATATACTCTTACTTCTAAATTTAATTCTTCAATATCTTTTGTTGTTTTTATGTATCCTACTAGAGTTATTCCTTTTACATTTTCATCTCCAACAATTAAGTTAGTAGAATCATCAAATATTCCTATTGATGGAAAAATTTCATCTGTAAAATAGTCTTGAACAACTATAGCTTTTATATTATGCATATTTTCTTTAGGATTATCTATAATTGCTCTATAGCTTATTTCTTCATCATTTACTCTATCTACATAAATATTTAAATCAAAATTGATATCTTCCTTATTGGAAAATTCTTCTTGCTTAAGTAATTTCTCTTTGTAAGTCAAATAATTATTTTTTTCTTCTAATACTAAATCATCTTTACATCCTGTTGTAATAAAAGAAAATATTAATATAATTAGTAATAACTTCTTCATTTTTTTTATTATTTTAATTTGTCGTAGATTCTAAGTAGTCTATTATATTTACTTATTCTATCGCTTCTTGACATACTACCTGTTTTTATTTGTCCTAAATTTAGACCTACGGCAAAATCTGCTATATAATTATCTTCAGTTTCTCCACTACGATGTGATATTATTGTTTTATATCCATTTTCTTTTGCAAGATTAATTGTTTCTAATGTTTCTGTTACTGTTCCTATTTGATTTACTTTAAGTAAGATAGCATTTGCTATTTTTAAATCTATTCCTTTTTGTAAGAGTTTTTTGTTTGTTACAAATAAGTCATCTCCCACTAACTGAATATTAGGAAGTGCTTCTGTAAGTAATTTCCATCCATCATAATCTTCTTCGGCCATTCCATCTTCAATAGAAATTATTGGATATCTTTGTATTAAATCCTTATAATAATCTACCATTTGCTCTTTAGTTAGTTGTTTTCCTTCAAAATTATATAATCCATTTTCATAAAATTCACTTGCTGCAACATCTAAGGCTAAATATATATCTTTTCCAAGTTCATATCCTGCTTCTTTTATAGCTAATGTTATTAAATCTAATGCTTCATATGCTGTATCAATATTTGGAGCAAAACCACCTTCATCTCCAACACCACAGTTTAAGTTTTTTTGCTTTAATATTTTATTTAAATTATGAAATACTTCTGATCCCATTCTTAAGTTTTCTCTATAATCATCAAGTGATGGAATAATCATAAATTCTTGAATATCTAATTTATTTGCAGCATGAGCTCCTCCATTTAATATATTCATCATACATCTTGGCATTTTATAATCATTGCCTAAATATTCATATAGTTCTTTTTTTTCATACATAGCTTGTGCTTTTAAATTAGCTAAACTTACTCCCAGTATTGCATTTGCACCAAGTTTACTTTTATTTTCTGTTCCATCTAAGTCTATTAATTTTTGATCAATTTCTTTTTGATTATGACAATCCATTCCCACTATTTCTTTTTTAATTATAGTATTTACATTATTTACGGCGGTTAAAACACCTTTTCCAAGGTATCTACTTAAATCATTATCTCTTAATTCAATTGCTTCATTTTTTCCCGTTGATGCTCCAGATGGAACCGAAGCCATAGCTTTAATTCCACATTCTAGTGTGATTTCAACCTCAACAGTAGGATTACCCCTTGAATCTAATATTTCTCTTGCATATACATCTTTTATTTTACTCATATCTACCCTCCACTTTAATTATATAATAAATAAATAAAAATGCAAAGTAAATTTTGTCTTTTTACTTTGCTTGTACATTTTATTATTTAAAGTTTACATTAATAATTGCTATTTCTGCATCACTAGCAACTCTCATATTAGGTCCATATAAACCTACTCCACTAGTAACAATACTATGCATATTTCCTTTTTTTAAATAACCATATGGATTTTCATATGCAATATCTACTAAAATATTACCAGGAAAGACTTGTCCATCATGCGTATGACCACTTAATGTTAAATCTACTCCAGCTTCAGATAATTTATCTATATCGTTTGGTTCATGATCTAAAACAATAATTGGCATATCTTTATCTATCTTACTTGTTATATCTTTAGCAGTTTTTCTACTTTTATATATTTCTCTATATACTACACTATAATCTATTCTTCCAAAAATATATATACTATCTTCTAATATAAATCCTTCATCACTAAGAATATTTATATTGGCTTTTTTTAACATTTCATCTAAAATAGATGTATCATTTTTTAAATTATTATGAATATTAAAAGTAAAACCTGCAATACTTCTTTCTATTACATCATGATTTCCATAAATAGCATAAGTTCCATAATTTGATTTCATACTTTTTAATAAACTTATTAATTTATTTGGATCATCTAATGATTCATAACTATTATCAAAAATATCTCCCGCTATTAAAATTATATCAACATTTTCTTTATTAATTTTTTCAACCATCTGTTTCATTTGAAAAGTACCAATATTATATCCTAAATGTAAATCTGCTATTAAAGCTATTTTTAATTTTTCAATATTTGCTTCTTTATCAATATTAATATTATACCTTGTTACTTTTATAACTCTAGCATGTAATGTTCCTAAAATAGTAACTGTAATAACTAAAATAGTACATAATAATCCTGTTACTACTTTTACTTTTCTATTTTGTATTAGATTTTTTAATTTAATTACTAATTTTGTAACTTTACTTTTGTTAGATTTTACTTTAATTTTTTCAATAATTATTCTTATTAAATCAACAAATAATATAGTCATTAAGGCATATAATGTTACTCCTAAATAATAATTTCCCATTAAAGTAAATATTCTTTTTATTTTTGAATTTGGTAATATAAAACCTATTACAATTGAACTTGCAAAAATAAAATGAATAATTATTATTACTTTTCTTAAGATTTTATTTTTAAAATATTTACTACATAAAGTAGTCCATTTAAAAAACATTTTAGCCATATAGAGATTTAAATATATATATAGTGGTGATAATATAACTGCAATCATAACTTCCTTCTTTCTGGTATTTTTAATTGTCCATAAGTTACTTTGTCATAAGATACTCCCTTACCTTCATTAGGATTATTAAAAGAATATATTATATCTATTAAGAATAATATTGATAATATTATGCTAATAATTATTAATATTTTTTTAGGTATTTTAGAAAGTAATTCGTCTAATTTAGGTGCTACTATATAAATAGCAATCATCGCAGCAAGTCCAAATCCAAGTAAACCTAAAGCAAATATTCTCCCATTTAGATTAAGAAAATAATTGCTATAATCCCACCATTTTAAATTATAAAATTTTTCTAGTACATATGATGTTATATATTCTACTGTTCCACAAATAAGCACTACTAATGTAAAATTAAGTACTGGTTTTTTTCTAGCTTTATATAAGAATATTAAAATAATTAAACCTGATACTCCATAAATAGGTAACCATGGTCCATGCAAAAATCCTCGGTTTACGATTCTAAAATGTCTTATTAATTGAAAAACTAGTTCCCATAACCAGCCAAAGAAACAAAATATATAAAATATTATAGTTAAATTTAAAAAACTATATTTTCTTAAATATTTTTTATCTTTATTATTTTCTTCTTCACTATTTTTTAATTTTACTCCTAAATTTTTTACTACTTTTTTCTTTGAATTTACCTTTTTACATTCGTTATTTTTAGTGCTCATATACTACTCCTTAATTTTATAATCATACTTTAATATATTACATGATTATAATAATTATAATAGTTATTAATCAGTTTATCATAATTTTCTTTTGATGTTATTATTACTATATCAAAATAATTACTATCTTCTAAATCATAATATTTTTTATCTTTTATTTTATCTATTAGTAAATCATATATTTCTTTATAATTTGATATATAGTTATATAACTGTAATATTTCATAATCACTATCATGATATGTTTCTAATTCATAACTAACTTCTTTTAGATGTCTTATTTCTATAGTTATATCTAAATAATTATCATTTATTATATATTTTACATTGCTATAATTATAGAAATCTAAAATTAGATTATCTTCCATTTTTATCTTTTCAATTTCTTTTACATTATCTTCATTAGATATATCAGTTATTTTTTGATATGATAATAATTCATTTATACTAAGTCCTAAACCTATACCTATTAAGAAGAATGATATTATACTAAGAATAAAATATTTTCTTTTAAAAACTTTCATATTTACTATAAATTTATAACATAATTCAATTAATAGATAGTTAATAAGTAACACTCCTAAAATACTTATTACTATATAAGTAAATATTATTCCATATTTTATATGACATATTATAAGTGACATAAAAATTATTATGATGATAAAGCTAAATACTAAAGAAATTAAAATAATTATACTAAATGCTTTTATTAAAAATAAAATTATTTTTAAAAGAAAATTAAAGAAGCTTAAGACTGAATGTTTTTGATCTCTTATTATTATTTTTTCTTTTTTATTTTCGTATATTTTTTTCTTTGGTTTATCCACTTCTTCTTCAATTGTTTTTTCTTTTACATAATCATCTTCAATAGTAACAAAATAATCTAAATATCTTATTTTAAATAGATGAATAAATACAAGTATTCCTAATATAATAATTACCATTAATACTAATTTGTCTAATATTATATTTATTACTGTTCCTACTATTGGTAATTGTAAAAATAAACTTATTATTAAATCACTTAATAAAAAGTATAATCCTGCACCTAAAATATAAATAATTGTAATAATAACTATGTTTTCTAATAGACATTTTATTTTTGATGTAAATTTCATACTAGAAAACATATTTGATACTTTAGTTATAAATTTTAGGAAATCTTTAAAGTATTCACTTATATTTATTTTATTATTCGTTTCTTTATTTATTTTTCCATCATCTAATAAATCTTCTAAGGTGCAGTCAAATATGTCACACATTTTTAATATTTTATCCATATCTGGATATGATAATCCTTGTTCCCACTTACTTACTGCCTGCCTAGATACTCCTAGTCTATCTGCTAATTGTTCTTGGGATAGATTGTTATTTTTTCTTACCTTTGGTAATTTATCACAAAATTTCATTTTGCCCTCCTCAAGCAAAATTATATTACAAATATTTGCAGTTGCACTAGGTAAAATTAGTTTCATTTTGACTAGTTTCGGTTGCTTTTTTGGTATGTATTAATTATATCATATAAATTAAGTTTTTATACTAATTTTATTTCTTTTACACATTAAAAGATAAATAAACTTGTTATTTATCTTACTTTAATAATAATTTTAGTGCTTCTTTTACTTGTTCTTCGATTGATAAATCAATACTAATATTTGGTATTACTTTCTTTATATCTTGACTTTTATATCCAAGACTTAATAATACTTCGACTAATTCTGAATTTACATTTGATTTATTAGCTAATACTGCTGGGGTTAATTTACCTTTTAAATCTAAAATTATTTGTCTTGCTACTTTATCTCCTATTTTAGGGAATTTTTTTAAATATAATATATTTTCTCTTTCTATGGCATCTGCTATTCCTCCAATTGAACCTGTAGCAAGAATTGGAAGAGCCATTTTGCATCCTAATCCTTTTACTGATATTAATTTTAAGAATAAATCTTTTTCATCTTTATCTATAAAACCATATAGTAAGTGTTCATCTTCTTTTATTTGGGTATAAATATATACTTTATACTCATTATCTAATTTATAAACATATGGATTTGCTACATATATTTGATATCCTATATTGTTACTTTCTAATATTATATAACTACTTTCTATTTCTGTTACTATTCCTTTTATGTATCCGTACATTATTTTAACTCCCTTACATCTTTAGATTTTAAATTTTCTAATATTTTACTATCTAATACTTGTTTTTTTTCTTTATTTACTGATGCTATTGCTTCTTCGATTAATTTATCCATAAGTTCTTTATAATCTATATTTTTATCTAACCATAAATGATGTGAAAAATATGATGGTATTGTATTTACTTCATCTACATATATTCTATTTTTCTTTTTATCGTATAAATAATCTACTCTAAGACAACCTTTTGCACATAGTAATCTAAATATTTTTTTAGAATATTCGGAAAGTTGTTCTTCTAAACTATGGCTTATTTGTGCAGGATATATTTTCTTTATTTTTGGATTATCATCTGTTTCTAAAGTATATTTATCTTGATAAGTACATATTCCTTCTTCATTTATAATTTCTTCAATTATGCTTGTTTGCATTTTATCATATGTTCCTATTACTGCACAGTTAAATTCACGATTATTTTCTAAATATTCTTCAATTAAAAATCTTTCATCATATTTTAATGCATTTTCTATAGCATTTTTTAATTCTTCTTTTGTTTTTATTATTTCTATTCCTACGCTACTTCCTAGTCTTGCTGGTTTTATAATTAACGGATAATCTAATTTATTTATTCTTTTAAATAATTCTTCTTTATTTTTTATATAATCTGTATCATAAAACCATACGTATTTAGTGGTAGGTATATCGTTATGTTCTAATAATTGTTTAGTAAATATTTTATCTTGTCCTATGGAAGATGCGTATACATCGCTTCCAACATATGGTATTCCTAGTGTTCCTAAGAATCCTTGAATTGTTCCATCTTCTACGCCTTTACCATGTACGATTGGAAATGCTAGATGTATTTGAGCTATTTCTCTTTTTAGCCCTGAAATACTTTGTAATATAAATCTGCCATTATTATTTATTAAATTTATTTTTTTGGCATATCTATCTATTAATCTAAAATCTTTATAACTATCTATAAATCTTAGCATTCCTCCAGTATACCAAATTAATTCTTTGGTAATATATATTGGTATTATTTCATATTTTTCTTTATCAATATTATCCATAGCCTGAAGTGCTGTTATTACTGATATTTCGTGTTCTACGCTTTTTCCTCCAAAAATTACTCCAATATTTAGTTTCAACGTACATCACCTCTAATAACATTATAAAATATATTTATATATTTTTAAAGAAAAATACTATTATTTTACACTTATTAGGCATTATATAATAAAAATATCTAAGGTATTAGTTTAGATATTCTTACTTTATATTGCACTTTCTAATCTAAATGGATCATTCATTGTTCCTTTTCCATATTGTAGTGCTTCTGCTTTTACTGAGATAACTGGTTTTATATAAAAGGTATTTGCTATATTATGTGCAGATATTGTTCCATCACTCAATACAACTGTTATATCAGCCCATCCAGATGGGTTATAATCATATGGAGATAAAAGCCAATAAGGGCCTCCTACATATAAGTAAAATAATTTATTTTTATCTTGTTCTTGTGGTGGAGGACTTCCCCAATCGGGAGCCCATTTTGCTCCTGCAAACTGCACATCATTTGCTGTAAGCAGTCCTATTGGGTAAGTTAATGCTCCGTTTCCAGTATCAGTACTTACTGTAAATCTATCATTTTTTTGAGGACACTTAAAATCAGTATATTCCCCTGTTGAATAAAATGTATAAGTTTTACCTATTCCTGTTCCATAAACTAAACTTCGGCCATTACAAAAAATATTATCTACTATATACTGTTCATATTTAGTATTTTCAATATAATTTTTATATAATAAATCTAATTTCATTTTTATAGTGCTATCATGAGCATTGGTATGTGTATCTTCATATGTACTACTATTTGGATTACCATACTTATATCCTACATAGGCATTATCATCTATTGTTTCATTAAAAACACTTTGTTCTAATACTCTATCTTCACTTGCTTCTCCGTTTTTGTGAGGAC
>CANPWS010000055.1 GCA_947584955.1 uncultured Bacilli bacterium
ATATATCTATTATACCAAAATAAAAGACTACTGTCTTTCTTTACAGTAATCTTTGTCTACTTTTTCAGCAGTCTCGTAATTATTTTGTTTCTTTTTAAGCATTAAGATAAGTGAGGTTTAAGTGAAGTATAATAAATTATATGTTGAAATAAAAAAATAATGAAGTAAAAGAAAAAATTTAAAATAAAATAGATATTTATATGTAAATATTGTAAATTATTAGATTAAATATCATTAAAAAAGTTTAAAATATCAGAAATATATGTTATCATATAATATGAGGAGTATAGATAATATGAAAAGAAATTCTAAAATAGATAAACTTTTATTAGCAGCAATAATTATATTTTCTATTTTTGGACTTATTATGGTTTTAAGTGCATCTTCGATGGAATCATATATGAGATACGATAAAAGTCCATATAATTATTTCTTTAGACATATGATATTTGTACTTGCAGGATTAATAATATATTTTGTTATGCATTTTATACCTTTAAAATTTTATAAAAAACTAAGTAATATATTTATGGTTGGTATAATGGCATCAATGACTGGATTAATTATATATGGAAATGCAACTAGAGATGCTGTAAGCTGGTTTCAAATAGGACCTATAAGTATTCAGCCTAGTGAATTTGCAAAAGTAATAGTCATAATATATTTAGCAAGTTATTATGAAAAAAATAAAGATAATTTAAATAGCCAGTGGAGTATCATGAGACCATTAATTGTAGCTTTTATGTTAGCAATTTTAGTAGTTATTCAACCTGATTTAGGTACTGCGACAATAATAGGACTTATTTCTCTTATAATTTATTATGCAGTACCAATAAAAAAAGAACTTAGAAAAACTTTTAATAAGATACTGGTAGGTATGATTTGTATTATAGTTATTTTACTTATTAGTACTAAAGGAACAATACTTAGAGATTATCAATTTAAAAGGTTATACAGTTTTATTTATAATCCTTGTGAAAGATATCAAGAAGAAGAGGGATATCAACTTTGTAATAGCTATATAGCTTTCCATAATGGAAGTGCAACAGGAAAAGGAATTGGTGAAAGTACACAAAAATATTTATATTTACCAGATTCTTACACAGATTTTATTTTTCCTATCATCGTTGAAGAATGGGGAATGATAGTAGGAATTATTATTGTCTTAGGATATGGCTTTATATTATATAGAATTTTTTCAATTGCAAGAAGAGCTAAAAATTTAGGAAATGGATTAATAGCTTATGGAGTATTTATTTACATCTTTTTACATATTGCTATAAACTTAGTCGGAGTTATGGGATTAGGACCACTTACTGGAGTACCTCTTCCATTTCTATCATATGGTGGTAGTTATACTTTATCATTGTTTATATCATTAGGATTAGTTCAAAGAGTATCAGTAGAAACAAGTAAAGAATTAAAAAGAAAAATAAAGTAAGTTATAAAATTAAATAACTTAATAATTATTATAATGTAAAAAAATAAATTTGAAATATATATTGAAAAAGAATAAATATTATGTTATATTTGTTATGTACTAAATAGAAAGAAGATACCTCTTTTATAAAAAATTATATAAGAGTTTATATATATTCTTTTTTATAGCTTTTTACATATTTAAAAAGGTGAAAGTAAAAAATACTAACTAATTATAAAGAAGGTGGACATTGTGAAGAAAATAATTTTGTTAATTTTATCTATAATATTAATCTTGATAATAATAGTTGGTACCACATATTCATTATATTATAAAGAAAATTATACAGCTAATCAGAATTATGAATTAGGAACACTAGATATTGTAATGGAAAAAAATCAAGATAGTGTAGTTATTACTAATTCATTTCCAATGGAAGATAGTTATGCAGTTGAAAATTTAGTACCTTATACTTTTACAATAAAAAATAATGGCAATTTAGATTATAGATTTGATTTAATGTTAGTTCCTTCGAATGAAGAAAATCAAATATCATCAGAATACATAAAAATAAAATTAGGTGATGATGGTGAAATAAAAAAGTTAAGTGATCTAAATAAAGGTGTAATTTTAAGTAATCAATATCTAAAGGCTACAGCAAATTTACCTTTAAATTTAAAAGTATGGATTGATGTGAATATTCCTAATACAGAGATGGGTAAAACATTTAAAGCAATTCTTGAAATAAATGGAAAAGCTACAATGCCAAATCAAAGTTCAGAAACTCTTGATTCATATACACAGCTAGTTAATCTTAATTTAAATAGTTCATTAAAAACATCTCCTCCAGATTTTAGTAAAGTAACACCATATCTATTAGATGATGGTTCATATGATAGCTCTGCGACTGGAATATATGAAGGTGAAGATGAATTTGGAAAAACTTATTATTTTAGAGGAGATGTAGTTAATAATTATGTAAATTTTGCAGGCTTTTGGTGGAGAATAATAAGAATAAACGGTGATGGCACAATTAGAATAATATATGATGGTAAGAGAGCATATGAAAATGGATACTCAAGTACTAACAGATTAATACGTGAGAGTGTAGAATTTAATAGTCAAAATAATGATAATGCCTATGTAGGCTGGATGTTTGGAACACCATCAGCAAGTGATTACAATGATGCACATACAAATACAACACCTAGTACATTAAAAAGTTTTCTTGATACATGGTATGAAACTAACATAAAAAATCCAGGACTTGGTATTTATGTAGCAGATGCAATATATTGTAATGATAGAAGTTTGCCAAACAAAGATGATGAATCCAAAAAAGGATTTGGTAATGCTACTACCGAATATGCTGCATATGCAAGAATATATAATGATTTAAATAATCCTAAACCAACTTTTAAATGTCCAAAGGATAATGATAAATTTACAGTAAGTGATACTATTGGAAATGGAGCATTAACTAATCCAATAGGATTAATAACAGCAGATGAAGTAGTATTTGCAGGTATGTCATTTCGTAATGCAAGTGTATCTAATCATAACAAAGTAGAAAAATCATATTTATATGTTGGAAGTGCATATTTTACAATGACACCTTTAAGGTATAATGATACAGATTTGGCTAATATTATTTATTCAACTTCATCAGCATATATGGGAAATGATAAAGTTTCTAGACAAATTTATGTAAAGCCTGTTATATCTTTAAAAGCTAATGCAATAAAATATGGAACAGGCGCAGCTACAGATCCATTTAGAGTAAGTAATGATGTATCTAGTATTACTGAAGAAGAACTAGGATAATAATTATAAATAATTAACTAAAAATTAAAAGTAGATCTTAAATGATTTACTTTTTTCTATAGTTAGAAATATTACAAAATTGTAATAAAAATGTCACTAAAAAGTCATTTTAATTTAGTATAATTAATTACGAAAGGAGAAATATTATATGGAAATATTAAAAGTAATAGACTTAAAGAAAACATACGGAAAAGGAAATACTCTAGTAAAAGCCCTAGACGGAATAAATTTTAGTGTGGAAAAAGGTGAATTTGTTGCAATTGTAGGAGCATCAGGTTCAGGAAAAAGTACTCTTTTACATCTTTTAGGTGGAGTAGATAGACCAACTAGTGGAAAAATAATTATTGATGGTGAAGACATTTATAATTTAAATGAAAGTAATTTAGCAATATTTAGACGAAGAGAAGTAGGACTGATATATCAGTTTTATAATTTAATACCAATATTAAACGTTGAAGAAAATATGACATTACCTATACTTTTAGATGGAAAAAAACCAGATAATGCTTATTTAGAAGAATTAATAACAACTCTTGATTTAAAAAAGAGAAAAAATCATTTACCTAACGAATTATCTGGAGGACAGCAACAAAGAGTATCAATAGGAAGAGCTCTTATGAATAGACCAGCACTTTTATTAGCAGATGAACCAACTGGAAACTTAGATAGTAAAGCAAGTAAAGATATAATAGATTTATTATCATTATCTAATAAAAAATACAACCAAACAATTATTATGATTACTCATGATCAAAATTTAGCCTTAAGTGCAGATAGAATTATTACTATTGATGATGGAAAAATAATTAAAGATGAAAAGGTAAGATAGTTATGAATATATTAAATAAATTAACAATTAAACACCTAAAAATGAATAAAAAAAGAACAATAGTAACAATTATAGGTATAATACTTTCAACGGCATTAATGACAGGAATTGGTTTGCTTTTATCTATTTTTAGAGAAAGTATGATTGAAGAAGTTATTGATACTAAAGGAGATTATAATGTAAGAATAGATGATGTTGATTATAATAAAATAGATATAATAAAAAATAATGTATATATAAAAAAATATATAACAAGAGAATATATAGGCTATTCTAAAGAATTAAGAGAAGAAAAAGAAAAATTTTATTATAAATTATACGGAATTAGTAAAGAATATATGAAACATTTAAACATCATTAAAGGAAGAATGCCTGAAAATGATAATGAAATAATTGTTCCAAGTTATTTAACAAAAGAAGTAGATAATTTAGAGATAGGAAATAGTATTATTTTAAATTTAGGAGATAGATATATTAATGATGAGAAAGTAATATATTTAAGTCATTATGATAAAGAAGAATATATCAAAGATCCTTATGAAAAAGAATATAAAATAGTAGGAATAATTGAAAAAGATTATTATGAAGATGATGATGTAGGATGTTATATTTATACTTTGAAAAATGAAAGTCAAAAGCGTAATTTAGATTTCTTTATAACTTTTAAAAATCAAAATAAAACATATGAAGAAGCAAGAAAAATAACTACATCTTTAGGTTTAAATTATGATTCTTTTGAATATACTTTAAAAGTTAAATTTAATGATAATTTATTAGCATTATATGGTATAAGTAAATATAATAACATAATAACTTCTCTTGCAGGTGTCCTTATAATTATGCTTAGTGTTGTCAGTGTCGCCTGCGTTATTGTAATATATAATTCTTTTGCTATATCAGTTATGGAAAGAAAAAAACAATTTGGTTTATTTTCTAGTATTGGTGCAACTAAATCACAGATTAAAAAAACAGTTTTATATGAAGCTTTCATTGTAAGTTTAATTGGTATACCTCTAGGTATAATATCATCATATTTTGGTATTTGGATAGTTGTAATAATTATTGATAAACTATTAAAAGATGTAATTATGTTAAATTTAAAAATGACTGTATATCCATTATTTATTATAATACCAATAATTTTTATGTTAATAACAATATTTATAAGTGCAATAATACCAGCGAAAAGAGCAAGTAAAATATCACCAATTGAAGCAATAAGATTAAATGATGATATAAAAATAAAAAGAAATAAATTATCTTCACCTAAAATAATAAATAAACTTTTTGGTATAGAAGGCGAAATTGCTTATAAAAATATGAAAAGAAATAAGAAAAAATATCGTGTAACAGTAATATCACTTTTTATAAGTGCCGTATTATTTATATCATTTTCATCATTTCTAAATTATTTATTTAGTGGAGTAGATAGTTATATGAATGTACCAGATTTAGATATTTTAATAACTTATTTCGAAAAAGATAGTAATAAAGATGTAATAAATAGTATAAAAAATAGTAACTATATAGAAAATATTTCAGAAATTGAAGAAATATATGTTGATACTTCGGAAGATTTAAGTAGTATATTTACTAGTAAATATAAAGATTACTTAGAAAAAAATAATATACATGATAATAATAGATTAATAATATTGCTATTAGATGATAATAGTTATAATAATTATTTAAAATCACTTGGAAAAAAAGTTGAAAAGCCTATTTTATATAATAAATATAATGATATATTAATTTCTAAGAATAGTAGAAAAAGTTATAGTCTTAAAAAATATGAAAATAAAATAGCTAATATTAATATTATTTCTAATAATTATGATGATGATAATAATTTTAATGATTATCAAATATCTACAATTAGTGATTATTATATTTCAGATAAATCTTTTTTTGGACTTGATAATTATAATAGTGTAAATTATGGAGTTTTAATAGTTAATGATAATTTAGCTAAACAATATAATTTAAATGCTATTAATGAGTTTTATAATCCAGTAAGAATGCTTATAAAAAGTTCTTCGGATAAAGAAATAGATAAAATGATCGAAGAATTTAGAAGTAATAATCTTATGGATAATATTTATTATACAAATGTAAAAGAAGAAATGCGTCTTATGAAAAATTTTGTTTTAGCTACTAAAATACTAGTATATGGTTTTATTTCTTTAGTTACTTTAATTGGTGTTACTAGTGTCTTTAATACAATTAATACTAGTATAGCACTTAGAAGAAAAGAATTTGCTGTTTTGCGTAGTATTGGGTTATCGCCAAAAGGATTTAATAAAATGATTAGGTTTGAAAGTTTATTTTTTGGTTTAAAAGCTTTGCTTTATGCTTTTCCAGTCTCTTTAATAATTACTATTTTAATTCATATTTCTATGCTTGATATGGTTGAATTTAGTTATATAATTATTCCTTGGAATGGAATTATAATGGCTATAGTTTTAATATTTACAATTGTAGCTATATCAATGTCTTATGCTACTAAAAAAATTAAAAATGAAAATATTTTAGAGGCAATAAGAGAAGAGAATATTTAAGTTAAAAAAAATTTATCCCAAAATTAGTTTTGAGATAATTTTTTTAATTTATATTTTATAATTTAAAATCTTTATAATCATCATCAGACATATCTTTTCTATCAAAGAAAAGCTTAGTATTAAATTTGTTTATTTTTGCTACAATATTAGTAGGAAATAGAGTAATCATTTTATTATATTTAGTTATATTATTATTATAATACTCTGTTAAAATTGTTAATTTATCATTAATTTCTTCAAGGTTAACACTTATTTTTATTAATTCTTCACTATTTTTAATTATATCTGTATTTTGATCTTTAATAATTAAAAATTCATTATAAGCATCATTTAACTTTCTTTCAAGTTCAAAATTACTTATTTTTCTGCTTCTTAATTTTACTATTTCATCAAATATTTTACTTTCAATATTAGTGTTTCCTTTGATAATGCTTACACATCTATTTATTAAATCATATTTATTTCTTAAATTAGTATCAATATTAGCTTCGACTTCATTTATTCTTATAATAAGATCATTTAATTTGTTATAAATTAGCATATAAAATAATGAAATTGTACAAAATGATACTATTAATAAAAAGAGTATTAAAATAAGAATATCCATATTAGTTACCACATCCTAGTATCATTATAGCAAAATATTTTAACTTTGTAAACTAGATGTAGAGTTAGGATTAGGTATAAAATCTTTATTATAATTAATTGGTTCTTCGAATGTAACAAAATCTAGGTAAATCATTAGTATTAAATACCATTCACCAGTGTTAGGATTTGAAACAATTATATGATCTCTACCTGATTGCTCAATGATGCCATTAAAAACTCTATCTTGCCATTCAATACTTCCTGGTACTGTAATATGAAATTTAGCCATTTTACCACGATTAAGTCTTAAAATATTTTCAATATATGATTGTTCTGTGGGTAATGTATAGCTTGGTGTAACTTGACTTTGTTCGTAACTTGGTACTGTATTTTGGTTTGGTACAGTATTATTATTTAATCCTGTCCCAGGGAAAATTGGTTTGTTATAGTATCCATTATTCATAAAATCATCCTTTCATCTAAATATATGTTTAAATTTTCTTTAAAATAACTATTTAAATTTTAATTACTATTTTTTATTGTTTAAGTTAAGTATTAGGATTATTATTTTAAGGTAATAAATTTATTATAAAATTAAATAATATCTCTTGAATAATAAATGGCAGTGTGGTACAATTAATACATAAATAAAAGTAGAAAGAAGGTGCCTCTCTCATGAAAAATATGATAATTAATACACAAACATTTGTACGTAATGGGGGGGGGCAGTTTAAGTTAGATTTATTTAAAAAATATAAGGAAAATAGCTATAGAGAAGTAGTCTATAAAATATA
>CANPWS010000056.1 GCA_947584955.1 uncultured Bacilli bacterium
GACTATAAAAGTATTTTATGATAATGTAAAGGCTGTAACACCTGGACAGTTTTGCGTATTATATAGTAATGATAAGTGTCTAGGTGGAGGAGTGATAGAGAAGACTTACAAATAATTTTATATATTTGTAATATATATGATTTATTTTATATTTACTTGACAATTAATAATGTTTAAAGTTATTCTTAACTGCCTAAGATTTTGATATTAAATACCATTAATTCTTGACATATCAAATTAAAACAAGTAAAATATAATTAGGAGGAATAACATGAATATCATAGAAAAAATTAACTTGATTTTAAAACAAGCAAATATATCAAAAGTAAACTTAGCTAAATATCTTGGAGTATCAAGACAGATGGTATATAATTATTTAGATGGAGAAGATTTATCAAAACTTCCAAATGAAAAATGTCAACTTTTACTAAAGCTATTAGATGTAAAGAGTGAAAAGGATATTGATGAAATAGTAATAGATAATAACTATATTCAAATGGTAGGAAGTAAAATATATAATGCGAAAAAGACTTCTAGTAAAAAAAATGAAATAATCGAGTTATCAGGTTTAAAGAAAGAAGAACAAGATTTAGTTAGTGATATTGTGTTTTTGTTAAAAGAAATGTTTAACGAAGATAAAACTAAAACTTGTTATGATACAATTTTATATTTTTATCATTTTTTACAAGCTATGGGTAATACTAAAGAATTAAAGTATATTCTTGGTTATGTATCAAAAGCTGCTGGTTATATTAAGCCAAATGAATATGTTTTTGAAGAAGAAAAACAATTTATATTTGAAAGTATCATGTATTCCGCAATGACTTTATATACAAATGGTGGGGCTTCAAAAACTAAGCTTGCTGAATCTCATAAAAGATGGGAAGCCGAACTTGCTAGAAAAAATGAAGAAAAAATGAGTAGAACGCAGGAACTAAATACCGCAAAAGTTCAGGCATTGAAAGAATTAGGTTATACCGAAATAAATGAAAAAAATGCTAGTGAAGTGTTTGACAAAATCGCTGAAATTCAAGCAAGAAAAATTTAAATGTTTAATTCAAATTAAATATTTAGATTTTTTATTTATGTAAATGATTTAAATTTAAATCGAGATTAAATTATTAAATAAATTACCCATCTCGATTTAAATTTAAAATTGATTATTTATATGAAATTTTATATGGATATTAATAAAAATATTATTTATTTAAAAAATTTTATACCACTTCTCTATTTTTAATATATAAGAAGAGAAGAGGGGTTAATATAGTAATTACCACCATTTTAATTTAAATTAAAATGTAATATAGGATAATAATATTAATTATTATTAAATAGAATAATAATTAATTTAAAATTAAATTTTAAACGGTAAATAAAGATATAATGATATTTAGAAATAATCTAAGATGAATATATATCTTATTAATCAAATTATTAATTAAAAGAGAAGATATATATTTTTTTCAATAAAATTAGTTATAAAATTAATAATAAGTTTATTTCCGATAATAAATATTATGTTAAGTTCTATATAAAACTTAAATTATTTCCTTAATAAATCTATAATAATATTATAAATATTATGTTTATACTCTATCACTTCTATTTATATAATTTATGAATTAAAAAGCTTTAAAATAAAATTAAATATTTCAAAAAAAATTATATTATATAGCTTATTTGATATTTTTTGCTTTAAAAATATATTTATTAAATATATGGTATTATAAAATATTATTTATTGATAAATATTAAAAGATTATATAATCATATTAATTATATAAATTACCTTACAACTACTCTTTTTCATAAAATAAATAAATTAATACTATTTTAGTGTATAGTTATAAATTTACTGATAATAATAATTTATGGAGGAGTCAAAATGAAAAAAGATAATCAAAGTATAAAATGTAAGGTATCTAAATGTAAATTTAATAATAATTCATTAGAACATTGCGAATTAGATGAAATTGAAATATCATGTGATTGTGATAAAGATACATGCAATTGTAAAGAAAAAACTATATGTAATAGCTATAAAGAAAAAAAGTGAAAATTTTACTCTTCCACTTTTTTTATTGCTAATTTTTATAATGACTTATAGCAAGGTCAATAATTTTATCAACAAATGTCATATTTTGACCTATTTTTTTAACATAATCTTCTCCCAAGACGGACTTAATATCTGTAATAGCTAATTGAACATATTTAGCTTCTATTTCAAATAATTCCAAATAATTTATAATTATATCATCAATGAAATAGAAATTATTTGTTTTTAATAAAATATATATTTTTCTAAAATTATCTTCATCCAATTGATTTAAAAAATCTTCATCATAATTATCATAAATTATATTTAAATATGTATCGTTTAAATATTTTTCTAAAAACATTATTTTATACTCCCCTACTCTTTTTATTTTCAATATAATATTCATTAATCATTTCTTCAAGAGAAATTTTATATTTTTCTATCATATTATAACTACTCATATAGAATATGTCAATTAATAAGCCATCAGTATTAGTTAAAGCTATATTATGTGAATTTAAAAATTCTATTTTAGCTTGTAACTCTTGTACCGAGATATGACTTAGTATATTTTTATTTTTTTTATAATCAATATTATTTTCTATACATATTTTATTTATTTGACTATTATTTTTTTTAACATTCCATAACATACCTATCTGAGTTAATAATTTTCCACGCTTGCTTTCCTGATCACATTTTTGTCTCTGTGTTAAAAGCCATCTTCCTAATTTTTTCCCACTTTCATCAAAAGTAATACCATCATTTGTTTTAAAGTTTTTTGGAATATTTAAATTACCATAGTGATTATAATAAGCCTTAGCAAGATTATAATTATTTTGCCAATTTTCTTCGATTGGATTTAATATGAATCCTATATCTAGTAAAAGTTTTTGTCTCTCTTCGGATAATTTATTAAAATTTTTTCTTTGTAAAATAATCCATTGTCCTAATTTTTTCCCATTTTCATCAAAAGTAATACCATCCTTTGTTTTAAAGTTTTCATTTGTTTTCAAATTATGATATTCATTATAGTATTTTTTAGCAAGATTATAATTATTTTGCCAATTTTCTTCGGTTAGATTTAATATGAATCCTATATCTAGTAAAAGTTTTTGTCTCTCTTCGGATAAATTAAAAAATCTATTTCTTTTTTCTTGAAGCCATTTTCCTAATTGTTTTCCATTTTCATCAAAAGCAATACCATCATTTGTTTTAAAGCTTTTTGGAATATTTAAATTACCATAGTGATTATAATAAGCCTTAGCAAGATTATAATTATTTTGCCAATTTTCTTCGATTGGCTTTAATACAAATCCTATATTTAATAAAAGATTTTGTCTTTCTTTGGATAATTTATCAAAAATTTTTCTTTGTTTCATAATCCAGTGTCCGATATTTTCACCATTTTCATCAAAAGTAATGCCATCCTTTGTTTTAAAGTTTTCACTTACTTTCAAATTATGATTTGCCTCATAATATGCTTTACATAATTCATATTTTTTATTCCATCTATTATCATGTGAATTTAAAATAAGATTAATTTCTTGCAATTTTTTTTGTTTTTCTTCGGATAAATCAAAAAAAATTCTTCGTTGATATTGAATCCATTCTTCAATATTTTCACCGTTTTCATCAAAAGTAATGCCATCATTTGTTTTAAACTTTATTGGAATATTTAAATTACCATAGTGATTATAATAAGCCTTAGCAAGATTATAATTATTTTGCCAATTTTCTTCAAGTGGATCTACTATAAACCCTATATTTAATAAAAGATTTTGTCTTTCTTTGGATAATTTATCAAAATTTTGTCTTTGTCTCATAATCCATTGTCCTAATTTTTTTCCGTTTTCATCAAAAGTAATACCATCATTTGTTTTAAATTTTTCTTTTATTTTCAAATTATGATATTCATTATAGTATTTTTTAGCAAGATTATAATTATTTTGCCAATTTTCTTCAATAGGATTTAATGTGAATCCTATATCTAATAAAAGTTTTTGCCTCTCTTCAGATAATTTATTAAATCTTTTTCTTTGCAAAATAATCCATTGGCCTAATTTTTTCGCATTTTCATCAAAAGTAATACCATCATTTGTTATAAATTTTTTACTTATTGTCAAATTATGATATTCATTATAATATTTTTTAGCAAGATCATAATATTTTTCCCAATTATTTTCTAATCTATCTTTTAACTGTGTTAACATTTGAAATAAGTCTTGATTTTCTATTTCTATATCAAATAAATAATCGGCAATTTTAATATCTGCCTTATTACCTAATTTATTGGCTTTAATATTTTTAATTCTGTCATGTAAATTATTTTCAAGCTCTTTTATAAAGGTATAATTATTTGTTAAATCTATTACAATTGGTGCAATTAATTTTTCAATTATTTTTTCTTTTGGCATTGTTTCGTTAACTAAAATATCTCTTTCTTTACACATATTAATTAAATTTGTAATTGAATATTTTGTTAATTTATCAAACATTTCTTTAGTATTTCCTCTTACTGTTAAAGCTCTTCCTAATTGCTCGAAATACACAATATCAGAAGTTGTCCCTCTTCCCATAATAACTCCATCTACATTTGGAGCATGTATACCTTCGTTATATTGATTTATAGCAAACATAATTCTAAGTTTTTTAGAAACTTTTTCTCCAGTTAAAGTTACATCATTATAAAAAGCATCTCTATTTTTTTTACCTTCATCTTTCATTTCACTAGTTGAAGTATAAAAGATAATATTTTCTTCAGGCACAAATTGTTTAAACCATTCAAAAGCTTGTTTTTTAATTGTTTCTATATCATTTGTACCTTTTTCTGAATATGGTGGACAAAAATATATATATTTACCATTTGGTTTAATATTTTTTCTTAAAATATCTGAAATATTAGGTGCTTCATGTATTCTTTTTTTTATATTTGTTAAAATATTCATATATATTTTATAATCATTAGTTGTTTTATCTAACTTTTGTACTTTTTCTAATGCTTGAGCTTCTAATTCAATTAAATTAGTATATGCACTTTTATATATTGGCTTTGGAATAATACCATCTATCATCGCATCACATAAATCATATTTACTTTTTATTTTTCTAGAAAATAGTTCATTTGTATTTGGATTTATCATATCTTTTTCATAAATAGAACCACGATCTCTTATTGTATATGCTGTCATACCAAATATTTTTGCTTTAGGATGAGTTTCAATCATAGTATTAATTCTTGCTCCCCAAATAGGGGCACCAATATGATGAAATTCATCAAGTATAAGTATATCACAATCTATTTCAGCTATTTCTTCTTTACTTAATGAAATAAAACTTTGATATGTTCTAAATTCCAAATTAGGAAAGTCTCTTTTAAAGTCTAATTTTGGATTGTTATTAATTATATTTTTAATATACTCAATAATCCCTATTGATGGTACTACATATATTATTTTCTTATCTTTATTATCGTAAGATAACTGAAGTGCATTATATGATTTACCAGTACCTGTTGCATGAACAATTCCTACTATATTTTCTCCAGAATCAAAAGCTGCTTTTATCTTTTTGTAGCTATTTATATTAT
The DNA here is from genome assembly GCA_947584955.1 of uncultured Bacilli bacterium. The sequence goes on from CANPWS010000056.1 coordinate 5,631, forward strand.
GATTATATAATCCCACTATTTGAAATTCATCATTATTCATATTCATCACCATCATATAGCGAGATATCTATAAATTGTTTTCCAGATATATTTTGTTTTGTTATTATTATCAAATCATCTTTCATTATATTAGCATTTAAATAATCTTGCTTTAAAATTATTTTTTTAAGTCCATTATCAGTCATTATTTTAAATCCTATATTTGTACTATCCATTATATCTAATAATTTTCCATCTTTATATTCTTTAGGAATAAATACATCTAATACTCTTCCAATCGTTTTATCCATTTGATCACACTCTTTTTTATAAATTTTTAATTACTTTCTATAAGAGTTTTATCTTTATCCTCTTTTTCTTTAGAATTTACTTGTTCAAATAATCTTGCCATAGTATTACTATTATGTGTTAATTTTTTAATTGTTAGCTCTTCAGCTTTATTATTAGCAAGTCTTAAATTATTTTCACTTGCTAAAAGAGCATCCTTTGTTTTTTGTAAGTGATCTATTGTCTTATCTATTTCTTCAATAGCTTTTTTAAATCTTTCACTTGCAAGTCGATAATTTCTACCAAATCCTTCTTTAAAAGCATTCATATTTTCTTCAAAATGAGATATATCAATATTTTCACTTTTTACTAATTGTAATTCTTTTTTATATTTTAATGAATTTATCGCCATAGTTCTAATTAAAGTTATAAGTGGTATAAAAAATTGCGGTCTTATTACATACATTTTTTCATATTTATATGACATATCTACAATACCAGAATTATAATAATCATTGTCAATTTCTAGTAGTGATACTAATACAGCATACTCACATTTTTTTTCTTTTCGGTCTTTATCTAATTCTTTTAGAAAATCTTCATTTTTATGTTTTGTTGCAGTAGTATCTGCTTCATTTTTCATCTCAAACATAATTGAAACTATTTCTGTTTCATCATCATCAAAATCTCTAAATATAAAGTCTCCCTTAGAACCTGTTTTAATATCATTATCTTTTTCAAAATAAGCATTTTTAAATAATGGTCTTAATTTATTAAATTCAGAACTACAATGTTGTTCTAATGATTCACCAATCATTTTAGTTGATTGTTTAGCTTTAAAATCTTTATAATAAGCAATTTGTTCATCTTTATTTTTTATTTTTTCTTCATATCCTTCTTTTAAATTTTTTTCTTTTAATAAATATTCTTTTTGATTTAATTCTAATTTGTTACTTAAATCATTTATTATTTTATCTTTTTCAGTTACAGCATTTTTAATAGCTAATTCTTTTTCAGTCAAAGAAATATTTAATTTACTTTTAAGTTCACTTATTTCAATTGCTTTAATATTTATATTTTCTTCTAAAGTCTTTTCTAATTTAGCTTCGGCTAATTTAACTGCTATTTCTTTTTCTTTTTCATATTGAGTTTCTCTTTCTAATAATTCTTTTTTAAATTCAGAATCTCTTACTTGTTTTAAGATAGATTCATAGTCTGTTTCATCAATTTGAAATAAAGTATTACACTTTGGACATCTTATTTCATTCATTTTTTACTTCTCCTTTTATATACTTATATTATAACATTTTTAATAGAATAATTCTAGAAAATATATGTATTTTAATTAAATAATTATTTATTTTAAATCCTTATATTTTTACTTATCTTTATATATAATTATATATAAAAATAAATAGCAATTTAATTTACTATTTATTTGTTTGTTTTTTAATTTGTTTGCTCACTATCATCTAACTTTATTTTATTTACTTTATAGCCATCATTTATGTTATTTATTATTAGTTTATCTATAAATAATGTAGCTTTAAAATCTTTTTCTGCTTGTTTAATGGCTTTTTCTATTTTATTTTCACAATCTATATTCAATTCTTTAACTATTGTTTTAAGAGATAAATTATTAGTAGATTTTTCTCCTCTTACTATACTAATTATTTCACACATTAAATCTCCATAAGTTACTTCCTCATCGAAATTATAGTTAAGTGGTACTGTTTCTGTTAAATGAATAGATATTTCATTATGATAAATATCTTGATAAATTTCTTCGGATATATATGGGAAAAAGATACTAAAATCTTGTAATAATTTATATAGTAATATATATACTGTCTTTTGTCCTGAATATCTAGGAATATCACCAAATTCTAAAGGTCTATATAATCTATGTTTAACTATTTCTATATAGTTATCACAAAAGTTCCAAAAGAATTTTTCTAGTATATTTAAAGCAAGTCCTATTTCGTAATTATCTAAATATTTGATAAATTCTTTTTCAATTTT
>CANPWS010000057.1 GCA_947584955.1 uncultured Bacilli bacterium
TCCAGTTGGTACAAAATCAGCATCATAAAGTAATATATCTGATGCCATCAATATTGGATAAGTAAATAATCCTACACTTACATTTTCTCCTTTAGAGCTTTTATCTTTATATTGTGTCATTCTTGATGCTTCTCCCACATAAGTATTACATTCTAATATCCAAGATAAATTGGCATGATATAAATTATCAGATTGTAAATAAATAGTATTTTTTTTAGGATCTATTCCACAAGCTATATATAATGCTATATTTTTTTTTATTCTTTCTTTTAATATATTAGGTTCTTGATAGACAGTTATTGCATGTAAATCTGGTACAAATATAAAAGAATCATACTCATCTTGATACTTTACCATCTGATTAATACCACCAATAAGGCTTCCTAAAGTTAGCTCTCCACTTGGTTTTAATCCTGTTAAAATTCTTTTCATTTTTCCACCTCTTCTAAAAATATAATAACATATTTTTTATTTTTTTAAAATATAATTATAAACTTCATTAACAGTATAATCAAAGTCATAAAAATTTACATCAAACCATTTAATATTCATTTGATTATTAAAAAAAGTATATTGTCTTTTAGCATAATGTCTTGAATTTTTCTTTATTAATTCTTTCATTTCTTCATAACTAATTTCTTTATTTAAATATTTATATACTTCTTTATAACCTATTCCATTTATAAGTGGTTTTGTATATATTTTTTTATTATAAAAACTTTGTACTTCTTCCACTAAACCTTCTTCTAGCATTTTATCTACTCTTTTATTTATTATATCATATAATTTTTCTCTTTCTGTAGTTAGTCCTATAAAAATAGCATCATATAATAATTTATCTGTTTTATTTTCTGTAATTGATTTTCTATTTTCTTTATAATAATTCATTGCTCTTATTAATCTTCTTCGGTTATTTTTATCTATTTTAATATTTTTATCTATTTTTTTTAATTTTTCATATAATTCTATATTACTATAATTATCATAAGTATCACTATTTTTTTCATAGTTTAGTTTATAATCATATAAACAACTTTTTATATATAATCCTGTTCCTCCGACTAAAATAGGTATTTTATTTCTTTTTAATATTTCTTCTATTTTTAATCTTGCATCTTTTTGATAATTATATATTGAATAGTCTTCATAGATATTTTTTATATCAAATAAATGATGTTTTATATTTTCTTTTTCTTCTTCTTTGATTTTAGCAGTACCAATATTAAGTTGTTTATATATTTGCATACTATCAGCATTTATTATTTCTCCATTTAATTTTTTAGCTAAACTAACTGATAATTTAGTTTTTCCTACTCCTGTTGGTCCTACTATAACTATTACTTTATTCAATTTGCATCACACTTCTTTTTCTATAAAGATTATATTAATTACTTTAATTTTTGTCAATAAATATATAAAGAAAAGATGTAAAACTAACTAGTAAACATCTTTTTATGATACTTGATTTATTTTTTTAATATTTGGATATTTTTCTACTAACTTATTTGCAATATCTTCACAAGAATCTTTATAATTTATAATTATTTCAGCGTCTACTTCATCAAAGATTCCTTCATAACTATCTAATTTATTATTAATATTTATTTCGATATTTGTTAGATTTTTTGCACCATTAAACATATTACTCATATATTTTACTTTTGATGTATCCCAAGATTTTATATCTATACTCTCTAAATTAGAATCACAAAACATACTACTCATATCCTCTACGTTTGAAGTATCCCATTTTCCTAAATTTATTTTTTTAATTTTACTCATATAGCTAAACATATGATTCATATCTATTACATTTTGTACATTCCAAGAACTTATATCTAAAGATCCTAGATTTTTAGTTCCACTAAACATATAACTCATATCGGTAACCAAAGAAGTATCCCACTTATTTATCTTTAAAGATTTTAAATTACTAGTATTATCAAATAAGTAACTCATATTATCTACATTTGAAGTATCCCATTTATTTAAATCTAAAGAACTTAAACTTTTATCATTAGTAAACATATAACTCATATCGGTAACCAAAGAAGTATTAATATATTTAAAATTTTCAATTTCTTCTAAATTTGTAAAAGCATCTTCTTCATTAATACTTCCAAACAAATTACTACTATCACTTGGTAAATAAATAACTCCATCTGCTTTTATATAAACTACATAAGAATTATTTTTACCTTTAGATAAATAACCAATTACACTACTATCATTTTTTTGTGATAAGTCCCAAATTTCAATTGCATTTTCAATAGGATTATTATTTGTACTAAAAATAATTTTTTCTATATCATTAGTATATTTCCATAGCTTTTCATCATCCGCTCTGGACTGCATTATATTAATTTTTTCATCATCATCGTCTTCTTCTAAATCATTTTCTTTATCGTTTTCATTATTAATTTCTTCTTCATTTATATTATTATTTATATCATCATTCTGATTATCAGAATTAAAAAATTTAAAGTAACAATATCCTAAAACTATAACAATTAATATTAAAATTATTAAAGCAATAATATATTTATGTTTATTATTTTTTTCTTTATCATCATTATTATTAGTAGTATTAGTATTAACATCATTTAACTGCTCTATATTTTTAATATTTTCATCTTGATTTACATTAATTATATCTTTATTATTTATAGGTAAATCATTAGAATCTATTTTAGAATCTGTTTCATTAATATTTTCATTTTGAGTATTCATTTAATTCTCCTTCTTATTCTTTTTTGATATTAAAATTCCTTTTTTAGCATTAGAATATTTATTTAATAACTTATCTACAGTTTTTTCTGTTGAATCTAAATAATTTAAAATTATATTTCCATTTACTTCATTGAATACAGAGTCAAATACAGTTACATTATTACCAATTGTAAATTCAATTTTTTCTAAACTAACTGCTCCATCAAACATATGATTCATATTTTTAACATTTACTGTGTCAAACCCACTTATATCAATATTTTTTAAATTTTTCATACCCGCAAACATATAACTCATATTAGTTACTTTAGAAGTATTAAAATTACTTATATCAATATTTTCTAAATTAATTGCTCCATCAAACATATGATTCATATCTTTTACATTTGAAGTATCAAATCCACTTATTTTGAGTTCTATTAAGCTTCTAGTTTCATAAAACATTTTACTCATATTAGTTACATTTACAGTATTAAAACCATTTAAATCTAAACTTGTTAAGTTTGTAGCACCTGAAAACATATTACTCATATCTGTTACTTTAGAAGTATAAAAATCTTTTAAATCTAGACTTGTTAAGCTTGAAGCTCCTGAAAACATATTACTCATATCTGTTACTTTTAAAGTATCAAATCCTGTTAAATCTAAACTTGTTAAATTTGTTGTAAAAGAAAACATTGAATTCATATTATTTACATTTCCAGTTTTAAAACTACTTAAGTCAAGTTCTATTAAATTTATATCTCCAGAAAACATTTTAGACATGTTTGTTACTTTATTAGTATTAAAATTACTTAAATTTAGCTCTTTTAAACTAGACATATTACTAAACATATTACTCATATCTGTTACCTTTGATGTATCAAAATTATTTAAATTTAAATTTTGCATTGACTTAGCATTTGAAAACATATCACTCATATCTGTTACTTTAGAAGTATTAAATCCTGTTAAATCTAACGAAGTTAAGCTTTTAGTATCAGAAAATAATCCTTTCATATTTGTTACCAAAGAAGTATCTAATAAATTAATATTTTCTATTTCAGTTAATTTATCAAAAGAACTATAATCTATAACAGCACCTTGTCTATTATATTTTTCTTTAATTCCAAATAAAATACTACTATCACTTGGTAAATATATTTTTTTATTGCCTTTAATATATACAGTATAATTATTATTACCAGTATCTACTAAATATCCCATTACACTTCCATCATTATTTTGAGATAAATCCCATGATTCTTTTGCATTATTTACAGGATTAAGATTATCTTCAAATATAATTTTTGTAATATTTTTACTATATTTCCATATTTTTTCATCTTCAACTCTTGACTGCATTACACTTTTTAAATTATCTTTTATTTCTTTTTCCTTAGTATCTTTTTTTGATTTATTAATATATAAATATCCAAAAATTCCTACTAATAATAGAATAATAAATATTATTAATATTATTTTTTTATTATTACGTTTATTATTTATATTAGGTACAATATTTTGTGAATTATTTAAATTATTATCAGTATTTATATTATCATTCATATTTTCCTCCTAATTATTCTTTTTTACATCTTCTAATCTAACACTTACAAGTTTAGATACTCCAGATTCTTGCATTGTTATTCCATATAAAATATCCGCAAACTCCATTGTTTTCTTTTTATGTGTAATTATTATAAATTGTGTTTTATCTTTATATGTATTTAAATAATTGCCAAAACTTTCAACATTAGCATCATCTAAAGCTGCCTCAACTTCGTCAAAAATACAAAAAGGTACACTTCTTACATTTAATATTGCAAATAATAGACTAATTGCCGTAAATGTTTTTTCACCACCAGAAAGAAGTGATATACTTTGTAATTTTTTACCAGGTGGCTCTGCTTTTATTTCAATGCCAGTTTCTAATAAATTATCTGGATCTGTTAAAATAAGATGAGCATCTCCACCTTTAAATAAATCTTTAAAAACCACTTGAAATTCTTTTTGTATTAAATTAAATGTTTCTAAAAATTTATTTTTCATAATATTATCCATTTCATTTATTATTTCTAAAAGTGTATCTTTAGCACCCAATAAATCTGTTTTTTGATTATTTAAAAAAGTGTATCTATCATTAATTCTTTCATATTCATCTATTGAACCAAGGTTTACTATACCTAATTCATTTAATTTATTTTTTAATGTATTTACTTTGGTTCTAGCTTCTTCGGAAGAAATTTCAAGTTTGTATTTTTCTTTTGCAGATGCAAATGTTAAATTATAATCATTTGTTAAAATATTAAGTAAATTATCTAATTTTACTTCTAATCTATTAACTGATACATTTAAATTATTTAATTCTTTTTCTTTTTTATTAATTATATTATTACTAGAATTAATTTCATTTTCTATTTCTTTTATTGATTCTTCAAATTTAACTTTATTTATTTTTAATATTTCTAGTTCTTTTTCTTTTTTATCTAATTCTTCTTTTTTGAAATAATATTTATCTAATAATGAAGATAACTCACTTTTTTTATTAGTAATATTATTTAAATCTATTAATTCTTTATTTATATTATTTTTTTCTTCTTCTAGTTTATTTTTATTGTTATTTTTAGTATTATTTATTTCTAAAATTTCATTTTTCTTTGTTTTATCAACATAAATTTTATTTTCTATTTTTTCTATTTCAATATTTATATTTTTAATTTCTTTATCAATATTGTTTATTTCTTCAACTATACTATTTAGTTCTAATATATTTTTATCAAGTTCATATTTTTGTGAAATAATATTATTTTCTGTTATTTTTTTTCCTCCAGTTATTGATCCTCCGACATTTACTACTTGTCCATCTAATGTTACTAATTTATATTTATAATTTATAGTTTTTGCTATTTCATTTGCTGTATCTATATCTTTAGTTACTATTACATTTCCTAATTGATTTTCTATTATATCATTATAAATACTATCGTATGTAACTAACCTAGATGCTATATTTATATAACCTTCAAATGATTTTAAAATTGATAAAATATTAAAATCTACAAATCTTGATTTTATAACATCTATTGGAAAAAAAGTAGCTCTTCCTATATTTGATTCTTTTAAATAATTAATCATATCTTTGACTGAATCTTTATTATCTACTACTATGTAATTAGAAGAAGCTCCTAAGGCTGTTGAAATAGCAAGTGAATACTGACTAGTTACATTAATTAAATTTCCAATAGTATTATGTACATTATTAAATTTAGGATTATTTAAAATGCTTTTTACTGATTTTGGCATACTACTATTATTATTAATATTTTCTTCTAATATTTCTATTTTGTAATTTAAATCTAATTTTTTCTTAATACTTATATTTTGTTTATTATTTAAATTGCTTTTTTTATTTTTTAATAAATTATATTTTTCTTCATAGCTTTTTATATTTTCTTCATAATTTTTAATCTTTTCATTATTTATTTCTATTTCGTTATTAATATTATTAATATCATTTTCTATTTTTAAAATATTTTCTTTTAATACTAAAATATTATTTTCTATTTTATCTGTTTCATTTTGATATTTTTGTCTTTCTTTTAATAATCTAATATCTGCATCTATATTTTCTATTTCTTTTGTTAATGATAATATTTCTGATTGTTTATTATTTATATTATCATTGTTTGTTTTTAATAAATCTTTTTCTTTAAATAAAGATATATCATATCCACTACTAGAATTACTTAAAATAGTAATTTCATCAGTTAAATTATCTATTTTTAATTTTTCATCTTGATATTCATTATTTATATTTTCAATATCTCCAGTTATTAAAGATACTTCTACTTCTTTTAATTCTTCTTTTATTTTTAAATGTTCTTTGGCTTTTAAGCTTTGTATTTTTAATGGTTCTAAACTTACACTAAGTTCACTTATTATATCATTTACTCTATTTATATTAAGCATTGTTCTATCTAATTTTCTTAATGCTTCATCTTTTCTTCTTTTATATTTTAATACTCCCGCTGCTTCTTCGAAAATAATTCTTCTATCGCTTGCTTTAGTTGATAAAATTTCATCTATTTTTCCTTGACCTATTATGTTGAAACTTTCTTTAGCAGCACCTGAATCTGTTAATAAATCAACTATATCTTTTAGTCTACATCTATTATTATTTATATAATATTCATTATCTCCACTACGAAATGCTACTCTTTTTATTGAAACAAGACTAAAGTCTAATGGTAAAGTTTTATCAGAGTTATCAAAAACTAAAGTTACTGAAGCACTGTTTAATGGTTTTCTACTTAGACTACCTGAAAAAATTACATCACTATTTGTTTCTCCTCTTAATTGTTTTATTGATTGTTCTCCAAGTACCCATCTTACTGCATCTACAATATTACTTTTTCCTGTTCCATTTGGTCCTACAACGCCATTAATATTTTTTCCAAATTCAATATCTATTTTATCTGCAAATGATTTAAAACCATAACATTTTATTTCTTTTAAATACATGTTTTCACAACCTTACCATAATAAATTATAACTTATTTTAATTTTTTATACAATACTTATATTTAAATAAAAAAATCTTAATACTCTAAAAATAATTAAGATTTTTTTATATTATATTTTTTTATACTACATTTTCTAATCTAAATGGATCATCCATTGTTCCTTTTCCATATTGTAATGCTTCTACTTTTACTGAAATTACGGGTTTTATATATAAATAATTTCTGTCTATAGGAGATGCAGATAATCTACCATCACTAAATATATTTTGTACACCAGCCCATCCATTTTGATTATAATCATTTGCAGTTAAAAGCCAATATCCAAATCCTGTATATAAATAAAATAATTCATTTTTATGCTCTCCATATTTTGCCCCTGCAAACTGTGCATCATTTGCTGTAAGCATTCCTACTGGGTAAGTTAATGCTCCGTTTCCAGTATCAGCACTTACTGTAAATCTATCATTTTTTTGAGGGCATTTAAAATTATCATATACAATTTTATAATAACGTGTTTGAATTTTACCTATTCCTGTTCCATAATCTAAACTTCGGTCATTACAATAAATAGTATCTACTACATACTGTTCATAATTTGTACCATCTATATTATGAACAGTATGTAG
>CANPWS010000058.1 GCA_947584955.1 uncultured Bacilli bacterium
TTTCATATAACTTTATACCTCTTCCCTTACACAAAAAAAGCTATAGAAAAGAATATCTACATATATAGATATTTTCTCTATAGCTATTTTTCTTATATTTTTAGATAGATTTAATCTAAACTGCCCCCCCCCCATTACGTACAAATGTATGCATATTTTTTATTATATTATTCATAAGAGGGCACCTTCTTTCTACTTTTATTTATGTACTAATTTTAGCACACAACCATTCATTATTCAAGAATTATTTAAAAATTTAGTTACAAAAGTAAAGTTTCTCTGTAAGAAAAAAATTGATATTTAATTTTATATCAACTTTTTTAAAGATCACATATAAATAATTTATTTAATCTTTATATGCATTTTTGTATTCGCCACTTTTAATATCTTCAATCCAATTTTCATTTTCTAAATACCAGTTTACTGTATCTTTAATTCCATCTTCAAAATTATAAGTTAAATGCCAATCTAATTCTTTTTCACTTTTTGCAGAATTAATTGCATATCTTAAATCATGTCCTGGTCTATCTGTAACAAACGTAATTAAATCTTCACTTTTTCCAAGTTGCTTAAGTATAGTTTTTACAACTTCAAGATTAGTTCTTTCTGAATGTCCACCTAAATTATATACTTCTCCATTTTTTCCTTTTTTAATTATTAAATCTACTCCTACGTTATGATCGTGAACATGAATCCAATCTCTTACGTTTTCTCCTTTACCATAAACAGGTATTTTTTCATTATTTAAAGCTTTACTAATAACTACTGGTATTAACTTCTCAGGAAATTGATATGGTCCGTAATTATTAGAACATCTTGATATTGTTACTGGAACATTAAAAGTCCTTGCATAAGCTAATACTAACAAATCTGCCCCTGCTTTTGATGCTGAATATGGACTTGATGCTTTAATTGGAGTACTTTCTTCAAATAAAAGATCAGGTCTATCTAATGGTAAATCACCATATACTTCATCAGTAGATACTTGATGATATCTTTTAATTCCATATTTACGACAAGCATCTAATAATGTTTGTACTCCTAGAATATTTGTTTTCAAAAATATTTCTGGATTTTTAATTGAATTATCTACATGTGATTCAGCAGCAAAATTAATTACATAATCAAATTTTTCTTCTTCAAATAATTTTTCAACTAATTCTTTATCAGTAATATTCCCATGTACAAATTTAAAATTTTTCTTTTCTTCTAAAGATTTTATATTATTATAATTTCCTGCATATGTAAGTGCATCTAAACATACAAAATAATCATCTTTATATTTATCTGTCATATAATGCAAAAAATTACTTCCTATAAAACCTGCTCCCCCTGTTACTAAATACTTCATTTAATCTTCCTTTCTTAATATTTTAGAATATCTTTTTGTAGCATCTTGCCAACTAGGCATTCTTTCTAAATTTTCTTTTTCTAATTTATCTTTACTAAGTTTTGAATTTAAAGGCCTTTTAGCAGTTTGTTTATAATCTTTAGTTAAAATAGGATTTACTTTTATATTAATATTATTTACTTCAAAAATATATTTTGCAAATTCATACCATGAACAATATCCTTCATTTGTTGCATTGAACGTTCCTGTCTTTTCTTTTTCTACCATTTCAACAAGTAAATGTGATAAATCTTTAGTATATGTTGGACTTCCTACTTGATCACTTACGACATTTAATTCATCTTTTGTCTCTGATAGCTTTAACATTGTTTTAATAAAATTTTTACCATTAATACCAAATACCCAAGATATTCTAACTATTAAATGGTTTGCTAATTTTCTTACTTCTTCTTCACCTAAATATTTAGTATATCCATAATAATTTATTGGATTAACTTTATCATCTTCTTTATAAATTCCATCTTTACTTCCATCAAAGACATAGTCAGTACTAATATATACAACTTTAGCTTTTACTTCTTTAGATGCTTCGGCTATATTTTTAGTTCCATTAACGTTTACATTATAACATATTTCTTTTTCTTCCTCAGCCTTGTCTACAGCAGTATAAGCAGCACAATGAAATATTACATCTGGTTTAAACTCCTTTATTTTTTCAAATACTTTTTCTCTATCAGTAATATCTAATTCTTCTTTTGTTGGTGCATATATTTCTACATTTTTGTCATTAAGTTCTTCTTTTAAATCATAACCTAATTGACCTCCAACTCCTGTTATTAATACTTTTTTCAAAAAATGTCACCCTTATCTTTAATTAATTCTTTTAATTTTGGATGATTTTTATCTTTTTCTGATAAAATTGGATTTTCTAAAGGCCATATAACTCCTATATCAGGATCATTATAAAGTACACCACCATCTGACTGTTTATTATAGAAATTATCACACTTGTATGCAAATTTTACATTGTCAGTTAAAGTTTGAAAACCATGTAAAAATCCTCTTGGTACTAATAACTGTCTTCCATTTTCTTCGGATAATTCAACACCAATCCATTTACCATAGGTAGGGCTATCTTTTCTAATATCTACAACTACATCATATACTGCCCCTTGGGTACACCTTACTAGTTTTGCTTGTGTATATGGTGGATATTGAAAATGTAATCCTCTTAGTACTCCTTTTTCTTTACTAAATGATTCATTATCTTGTACAAAATCATATTCTAAATCTAATTTTTTTAATGTTTCTTTATTATATGTTTCTGAAAACCAACCACGATTATCTCCAAATCTATCTGGTTCAATTATGTAACAATCTTTTAATTCTGTTTCTATTTTTTTCATTTTTACTTCTTATTTTCCTTTCGATGCTATTCTTACAGGATCTTTATCAATATCTTCTTTTGCTAAATCTAACAAATATTTCCCATAAGAATTTTTCTTTAAATTTTCTCCCTCGTTTTTTAATTCTTTTTTAGTTATCCAGCCATTTAGATAGGCTATTTCTTCAATACATCCAATCATTTTTCCATTACTTTGTACAGCTTTTACAAAATCTGATGCCTCATTTAAGCTATCAAATGTTCCTGTATCAAGCCAAGAATATCCTCTTCCTAATGTTTCTACATTAAGATTTTCTTCTTTTAAATATATTTTATTTATATCAGTAATTTCTAATTCTCCACGTGCTGACGGTTTAAGTTTTTTAGCATATTCTATTACTTTATTATTGTAAAAATATAATCCTGTCGCTGCGTAATTAGATTTTGGATGTGATGGTTTTTCTTCAATTGATATTGCTTTACCATTTTTATCAAATTCAACAACACCAAATCTTTCTGGATCTTTTACATGATAGCCAAATATTGTTGCTTTATTTTCTTTTAAATTCTTTTTGGCATTTTCTAATTTTGTTTTTAAACCATCACCATAAAATATATTGTCTCCTAAAATCATGGCTACATTATCTTTTCCAATAAATTCTTCACCTATTGTAAACGCTTGAGCAAGTCCTAATGGTTTTTCTTGCACTGCATATTCTAAATGAATACCCAAGTTTTCACCATTTCCTAAAAGATGTTCAAATTTTGGTAAATCTTCTTTAGTAGAAATAATTAAAATTTCTTTAATCTCTGCTAACATCAAAACTGAAAGTGGATAATAAATCATTGGTTTATCATATATTGGTAATAATTGTTTACTTACTTCTTTTGTAATTGGATATAACCTAGTTCCAGATCCACCAGCTAGAATAATACCTTTCATATACTTATTTTTTTGATAAAGTCAAATATTTTTTATATTTCTTCATCATTCCTCCTTATTTAGATTATAACATATTAAAATTTCTTTAGCAAATTTATTAACTAATAGTAAATTATTCAACTACTACAAATCCATTAGAAATTGGTCTTGTTTGTTCTTGATTATACCAATCTAATGGTTTATTTAAAATTTTACCATTTTCTACTAAGACGCTAGAATTTCCTCCATCTAAGTTAGCGGCATTTATCGCTCCATATCTTTGCATTATATTTATTAAATCATCCATATCTGCACCTAATGATGTTATTCTTCTTCCATCTATTACTAAAAATAATACTATTCCATCTTGTCTTTGTCCAATTGCACTTCTAGGATGAGTTCCATAACCACCATTTCCTACAACAGAACTTGCTTCTCCATTTACAATCAAAAATGGTCCAAATTCTACAGCATCTCTTATTCCTTTATTTATAGCTTCTTCCGCAGAAATTTTTCCTAAAAATAATTTATTATCTTCTGTAAAGCCAATAATACCATTACCACTAGAATAACGATTTATTATTTGATTATTAGATATTACTATTCCTATTGGTACTCCTCCATTACCAGTACCAGATGCATTATCTAAAAAACCTCCTCCATTTATAGCTAAAACTGCTCCTGCTTTATTAGCCATATCTACTAAGTATTCTCCTGCTCCTATATTACTTGATGTTACTACTTTTATTTTTGAAGGATCATATATAGCAGCTAAATAACCTTCAAAACCATTTTCTTTAATATTTATTATTTTATATAAAGCATCTTCTTCCCTATCTAATATTTGCTTTTCATATTCATTTTTATATATAACATTGTTAGTTGTATCAGTATTAATTTCTATTAAACTTGTATCTACTTCTTTATCTGGCTCAATTATTCTATTTTGTAAAAGTACTTTATTAATAGTATCATCACTATAAAACCAAGTAGCTAAATATTGATGATTCATTGTAGTCATAGCAGTAGTTATTAACCATGTTCTAAAGCCATCATATGGTCCATACATTAAAAATAAACCACTACCAAATGAAAGAGAAAAAAATGCTATTAATATTATTAATACTTTTTTCTTAGTACTTAGTTTTTTATGTTGTTTATTTTTTACTTTATTCATTACTATCATCCTTTTCTAAGTAAATTCCATCTTCATCATAATCTATATAATTAAGTACTGTTGATGATTTAAATAAATCTAAGTTTTCTCCTCTTTCTTTATTGTATCCATCTAATTTTTTATTATAATTGTTAATATCATTTAAAAATACATTTACCATTGTTTCATAATCTTTTTTATATGAATTACATTTATTTTGAATAATTTCTTTAGTATAATTTATCTTGCATTTTTTATCTAATTCTTTAATTATATCTGTAATTTCTAATATTTCATCATCATATTTTTTAAAACTTTCTATTTGATTTTCATAATCTTCTTTTACTGTTTCATAATAAAAATCATTTATAAATAAACTTATTTCTTTTCTTATTTGATTATATTCTTCGGCTTCTTTTTTTAAATTATCATAATAACTATTTATTAAAACTTCATTATTTTCCATTTCTTTTTTATCTTCATTTAATTTTTTTATAAAAATAATTATTAAGGCTAATAATACTATTAATATTACAATTACTCCCCATATTATTAAGATATTTTTTTTACTTACTTTCTTCATTTTACTTCCACTTCCTATTTCTTTTTATTTTGTTATTAAACTTTGTCCTGTCATTTCATTTGGCACTTTTAAATTAAATAATTCAAGTATTGTTGGTGCTATATCTTTTAAAGATCCTTCTTTTTTTAATTTTAAATTATTTTCTGTTATTATAAAAAATACTTTATTGTTAGTATGTGCTGTATTAACTGTGCCATCTTCGTTTAGCATTTTTTCGCAGTTACCATGATCTGCGGTTACTAAGAATGTGTATTTATCTTGATATTTATTAATTAGTTGTCCAAGGCATTTATCTACTGTTTCGACTGCTATTAAGGCTTTTTCGTATTTTCCAGTATGTCCAACCATATCACAGTTAGCATAATTTAAAACTATTAAATCATATTCTTTTTCATTTATTGCTTTTTCTAATTCTTCGTTTATTTCCATTGCACTCATTTCTGGTTTTAAATCATAAGTTGCCACTTTTGGGGAAGGAACTAATATCCTTTTTGACATAGCTAGTTCTCTTTCTTTTCCACCATCAAAAAAATAAGTTACATGAGCATACTTTTCTGTTTCGGCAATTCTAAGCTGGCTTAAACCTAAATTATCTATATATACTCCAAGAGGATTATCAATTTTATCTAATGAAAAGGCATATTTAGTTTTTAACTTTTCATTTACCATCATCATTGATACTATATCTAAATTATTTATTTTTTTTGTACTAAATTCTTTGAAATTATCATCTGTTAAAACTGTTAATATTTCTCTTAATCTATCTGGTCTAAAATTATAGACAATTATTCCATCATTATTATCAATTATTGCTTTTTTATCAAATAAAGCAGGATTTATAAATTCATCTGTTATTCCTTGTTCATAACTTTTTTCTATGAAATTGCTTACTGTATCTGTAGTATATTCTTTTCCATTTACCATTACATCATAACTTTTTTTTATTCTTTCATAACGATTATCTCTATCCATAACATAGTATCTTCCACTTATACTAGCTATTATGCCTATTTTTAACTCTTTTATTTTATCTTCAAGCATTTTAACAAATTTAATTGATGATTTTGTATCAGTATCTCTTCCATCTGTAAATACATGAATATAAACTTGTTCTAAATTGTTTTCTTTACACATTTCCAATAGTTTAAATAAATGATAAATACTAGAATGTACTCCTCCATCAGATAAAAGACCCATTAGATGTAATTTTGAATTATTATCTTTAACATGTTTTATTACATGCAAAAATTCTTTATTTGTTTTAAATTCATTATTTTTTATTTTTCTATTTATATATTCTAAAGACTGATATATTACTTTTCCTCCGCCTATTGTCATATGTCCTACTTCGCTATTTCCCATTTGTCCTTCAGGTAATCCTACATATGTTCCTGATGCTTCTATTAATGTATTAGGGTAATTTTTAAGTAAATAGTCTATATTTGGTGTTTTAGCATTATAAAATGCATTTCCTTTGGTATTATTAGTTACTCCTAGACCATCTAAAATACATAGCATTATTTTTTTCATGTTTATTTTTACCATACCTTTCTTTATTTTTATTATACACCATATTTTCTTTAAAATAAAGTCTTCCATTTTTATTTACAAAAAAACTATAAATGCATTTATATACACATATAGTTTTTATGGTTCTTCAAGATTGAGGGGACCTAAATAAAATTTTACGCATATTTTGGAATACTGTACTTTGTATGGTATTCCCTTTTTTCTTTTCTAAATATATTTGTGATTATCATTATTCTAGATTTCATATTTCTAAAGTTTCTAAAACCAAATGATATTCTTTTTATAAGTTTACAGGTATTATTATTTCTTTCCATTACACCATTACTATATGGATATTCTAATGTATTTTTTATATATTTTGAATATTTTATTAAAGTATTTAATGTTTTATACATCTGTTTGGAAATATTTTCATATTTTTTATTTATTACTTTATTAAAGCCTATATAATCTCTATGTTGCAAATGATATAGAATATCTTGATATAAATCATATGAATTTTCAAAGAACTTATCTTTTGTTAATAAATAATCAACTATATCAACTTCTGTCATTAAATTTTTAAAACATCTAAATTTTTGCCATGAATTTGTATTTAAATCAAATCTAGATTTTAATATTAATCTCCAATATCTTTTAAATTTATTTCTGTCTTCTTTATTTTCATTCATGACATTAATTCTAGTTGTATTTAAACTTTTTGTAATTAATTGAACGATATGAAACAAATCAATTATTATTTTAGCATTTGGAAACCATTTTTTAATTAAATCAATATAGGGAGCATACATGTCCATAACAACAAATTTAACTCTTTTTCTAGCTTTCTCTGTATAATGAGAAAAATATTTATCTAGGTTATATGTAGTTCTATCTAAAACTACATCAATTGTTTTACCATTTTTAGCATTACATATATTAAAAGCATAAGTTT